>DCMG01000120.1:0-8522 GCA_002321335.1 Bacteroidales bacterium UBA1628
GAGGGCGGCGACGCTATGGAAAAGGAACTGCTCTTCCGGAAAGTCGAAGCGTCAGTGGAAAGTGAACTGACCGATCTCCAGAGACTTATCGTCAGAAAGCACGAATATGAAGGCCAATCCTTCGAGCGTATAGCTAAAGACCTTGGAATGCAGCAGGAGGCTGTCCGGATGCACATCTCAAGGGCGAGAAAAATTTTAAGGGATAAATTCAGGAATGAAAATGAATAAGATAAGCGAATATATCGACAAGTACTTCGAGGGTACCCTTTCCGAAGCCGAGGAGTTGAAGCTCAAGGCTTTCCTTGCCTCTCCGGAAGGACAGGCCTCTGAATATGACGAAGCGCGCGCCGTGATGGGTTACTTCGCCGTCGGCAAGTCCCTTTTAATCTGCCCTTTTATCACAAGGTGGTGAACAGGACAAGCGTGCGTCGCGGCTATGTGGTCGAGCCAGGCAATTTCGGAATGGCTTTGCTGATTGTCAACTCTGGCAATGTGGATTTCAGAACCCAACGCTCGTATGAGGTGTTCTTCAACTTGTGTGACGATTATTTCAAACTGTCAAGTTTCATGACGTTCAACTACGGTCTTGGCTTTTCCTGGAAGAACTTCGCCATGACCAAGGGTGGTATGATGACTAAAGATGATGAAGGGAATATCCTGATTGGAGGATGGCCGGAGAAAGCCGAGCCTAAGGTGTCCAAGCTGAGAGTGTTCAGCGTCACATTCCCGTTTGCCTTCGGAGTCAACGTCTATCGTGGAGTCGGATTCTCTGTGGGACCTGTGGTAAATCTCAACGCCAGCAGTTCGGTCGTAAACAAGTACAGGCTGAACGATGAGAAGCAGAAGGACAAGTACAAGAGGGCACACTGCAACCTCGCCACGGTAGACTTGATGTTCCAGCTCAATTTCAGGGACGTGGGTGTCTACGCGAAATATTCTCCGATGAATATCATGGACACAGATTACTGGCCTGAATTCAAGCATTGGGCAATCGGTTTGACGCTCAGTCTATAGTGTTATTCAGAGTTTCTCTATCTGGTTCATCAGGCGGATGAGCGCCCGTCCCATGGCATAGGCCAGATTGACTGGAACCGCATTACCTATCTGCTTGTATTTGGATGACAAGTTCCCGGAGAAGTTCCATTCGTCCGGGAATGTCTGGATTCTGGCATATTCACGGACGGACAATGGGCGGGTCTCAGTTGGGTGGCAGCGTTCAGTCTGTTTTTGTGCAGGTGCGCACGTCAAGGTAAGGCTTGGTTCGTCCAAAGACAACCGCCGGGCCATTCCTGTCTTGCCGCCTCCGAGGTTGTAACTGCTTTTCATATATTCTTTGGCCACAGCCTCCGGCAAGTCCCGCCAGTCCCCGCCCATCGGCACCAAATCCATCACCTTCCTTTTCTTCTCCGGGTACTGCTGGCATTCGCTTTCCGGTACGTCCACTGGATAAAGATCTCCTGCGTAGAAGGCGTCACGCAAGGTCATGACGCGGCTGTACGGAGCCGGCCACACGAAAGAGACCCTGTCAGCCAAGTCATTCCTGACCGCGACCAGAAACAGTCTTTCCCTTTTTTGAGGAACCTTGTACATGACCGCTTTCAGGACGCGAGGCGGGATCAATGAGTACCCCAACTCCTTTATGATGTTGGTGATTGTCTCCAAAGTGCGTCCTCCGTCATGCTCACGTAGTCCCTTGACATTCTCGCACAGAAAAACTTTCGGCTGAATCTCTTTGACCGCTCTCGCAAGTTCAAAGAACAGGGTGCCTCTGGTTTCCTCAAATCCAAGACGTTTCCCTGCGTATGAGAACGCCTGGCAAGGAAATCCTCCCGACAAAAAGTCCACCTTGCCTTTCAGACCAGTGAAATCCATGGTGTGGATATCCTCCTCGACCACGTTCCAGTCGGGACGGTTCATTCTCAATGTCTCGCAGGCGTTATGGTCAAACTCGTTCAAAAGAACGTGTTTGAACCCTGCCAGCTCCATGCCCAAGGCCAATCCTCCCGCCCCGGCGAAAAGCTCAACGGAAGAGTATTGTCTGGATGGCTTGGTCTGCATCTCCTCGTCCCATTTGCCGGACAGCATCTGGGAAATTTCGGGGACATTTCTCAAATCATTCATCAAGAAACAAGGACCGTCACCATCATTCTCCAAGACATATTTCCCGGAATCCACCCAATAGCGTACGGTCGATCGGGACACCCCCATGACATCCGCAAAATTGTTCGGGGATATTCTTGTGTCAGAACAACTCATTTCTATCCGGGGTATTGGCAGAGAGAATCAAATCCCTCATAGGTAGAGAACGCAAGCAGGTACAGGCTCTTCAACACATCCGGGTTGAAACTCATCAGTTCCTCGTAGACAGAATTTTGCCAGAGTAATTCCTTATTGTCTGAAACAACATCCTCAATAATGTCGGGCAGGGCTTCGCAAAGCCGGAAGAACGCAGTCCTGTCACCGAACACCAGTTCGTAGAACTTGTCCATTGACATCCGTCGAATCCTGTTATGCTGGAACGGCCGGCCATCAATGGATACCTTCCAAGGTTCATCCTTTGACTTGGTGGAAATGACTTCGACAAGCCAGCAGGTGGCCTGATCATCCTCCAACAGTTTGTTCTGCATCTTCATGTAAGTTTTCTGAGAAGATGCGGAGTTCATTGTGTTGTGCTTGTTTTTCATTTCCACGAAGATGTGCCTTTCGTGGTTCTCCACATCAAAACCTGCCGACGGAACAATCCATCCGTTCCCCGCGTAGTTGAAAAACTGCTGGTGGAAATAGCCGATGCGGTTCGTGTTTGACTTGTCAATCTGACGGGAGCACTCCTCCGAGATGACCTGTTCCATAGACTTTCTGTAAACCTTTGCGTCAAAGGTCAATTTTATCGGATCGACGATGTTCTCGTTGAACTCGCTCAGGTTTATGCTGCGCCGATAAAGGCGGACTGTGTCCTGCACGTGGCCGTAGATGTCCTTGTCGGAGATGAATCCCAGATTATACGCTCTCATACATATAGATGCCTTGTGTGTAAGAAAAAGGAGTTTTCTTATCGTTCGATGGTCGCCTCGCGGTCAGGACCGAGGGAGATTATGCTGATCGGCACTCCGAGATAATCTTCCATGAACTTGATGTAGTTCTTGAATTCCTGCGGAAGCTCACTCTCCTGACGGATTCCGGTGAGGTCTTTCTTCCAACCTGGGAACTCGGTGTAAACAGGCTCGATCTCTGCGGCGATGTCGAACGGAACCTGATCGGTCTCCTTGCCGTCCACCTTGTAGGAGGTGCAGACCTTGATCGTCTCGAAATCATCCAGGCAGTCGGACTTCATCATGATGAGGTCGGTCACGCCGTCGATCATCACGGTGTACTTCAATGCCACGAGATCCAGCCAACCGCAGCGGCGAGGACGACCTGTGACGGCTCCGAACTCGTGTCCGACCTGACGGAGTCTCTCGCCTGTCTCATCGAACAATTCTGTCGGGAATGGGCCGCTGCCCACACGTGTGCAGTAGGCCTTGAATATTCCATAGACGTGTCCGATCTTTGACGGGGCGACACCAAGTCCGGTGCAGACCCCACCGACTGTGGTGGAGGATGATGTCACGAACGGATAGGAACCGTAGTCGATGTCCAGCATCGATCCCTGAGCACCTTCCGCAAGCATCGGCTTGTCTTCCAGCCACTTGTTTACGAAATACTCGCAGTCGATGAGCTTGAATCCCTTGAGGAACTCGATGGCGCTCATCCACTCTGCCTCGTCCTTGGCAGGATCGCACTCGAAGTGCAGGTCGGAGAGCAACTGAATATGTCTGGCCTTGAGTTTCTCGAATCTTTCCTTGAAATCAGGGGCGAGGATGTCGCCAACCCTCAAACCGTGTCTGCTGATCTTGTCGGTGTAGGTCGGTCCGATGCCCTTGAGAGTGGAACCGATCTTGCCCTTTCCGGCAGCCGCCTCGTAAGCCGCGTCCAGAAGTCTGTGGGTAGGAAAGATCAGGTTAGCCTTCTTGGAGATGAACAGTTTCTCTTTCGGGCTGATGTTCATCTTCTCCACATTGGCGCATTCTTCGCGGAGAGTGATCGGATCCAGAACGACACCGCTTCCGATGATGTTGGTGGATCCTTCACGGAATATACCCGAAGGGATGCTGCGCACCACGAAGTTCTTGCCGTCAAAATGCAGGGAGTGTCCGGCGTTCGGGCCACCCTGGAATCTCGCCACAGCCGGATAACGGCCTGCAAGCACATCCACAATCTTACCTTTTCCTTCGTCTCCCCACTGGAGGCCAAGGACTACGTCAAGTTTTGAACTCATATCTGAAAATATTCGTTTTGTATATTCCTGAATGTTAGAACGGAAGGTCATCCTGTGGCATATCCGCCGCGGCGACCTCGATAGGATTCACCGGAGCCTGCTGCTGGGGCTGCTGAACCTGCTGCTGGTAACCTGTCTGCTGCGTAGGCTGTTGTGATGGTTGGTAGCCGCCCTGCTGGTACTGAGGTTGAGCGTATGCCGGACCTTGAGCCGCATTCCTGATCGGTCCCTGAGCCTGTCGATGGTCCGGCTGCCCGTACCCCTGCTGTTGGTAGCCACCCTGCTGCCCCTGTCCTGCATTATATCCTCCCTGGGCCTGTCCACCGTCCTGTGCCCCTGGATTGTCCGATTTCCTGCCCAGAAGTTGCAGATTGTCCACAGTGACTTCCGTTGTGTACCTCTTGTTGCCAGTCTGGTCTGTCCACGACCGAGTCCTCAGCTTGCCCTCAATGTAAACCTGCGTGCCTTTGCGGATGTATTTCTCCGCCACATCAGCCGAATTCCTCCAGGCCACGATGTTGTGCCATTCCGTGTTCTCTCGAAGTTCTCCATTGCGGTCACGATAACGTTCAGTCGTCGCGAGGGTGAACGTCGCCACCTTCGTGCTTCCTGAATTAGGGTTGTTGTTTCCATCAAGGTAACGTACTTCCGGGTCTTTTCCAACGTTACCGATCAGCATTACTTTGTTCAGTGACATGATCTTAAGTAGTTTAGTTATTTTAAATACGCCTTGGTTGAACCGCCTCGTGGCAAACGTCCTGATTCCACGCATCATCTCGCGCGAAACCGTTGCCTCAATAGGCTGCCCAAAGCACTGCAAGTTAGTCAAAATATTCCGTATTCCCATAAAAAAGGATGGTGAATGGTAATGGAAAAACCGGGGGGATAGAGAAGAGTGCCTTGCGGCACAAAGTCAGTCACCTGACTATCTTCGGCACCCTTTATACCTTCCGATAGTGACTCCTGACTTTTTCAACCTTACCAAAGCGGATGCGTCTGTACGCCCTAACTTTGACAAGCCTGACCACCTCAACTCTGATGGAGGTCATAATGCGGAGTACCAGATAAGTTCTCTTTTTCATTTTGGATTTAATTCATTGGGTGTAAGAACTATCGGCTCCTCGATCATTAACGCCACCTCCCCTCGGTAGGATTCAAAAAAGGCAGGCATCCTAAAAAGGGATTAGATACCCGCCTTGTTTTACCCAATGGTCATAATCCAAATGACTATCGCAAATGTACTAAATATAATTCATTATCCCAATTTTTCTTTTCGGGCGATTATGATTTGCAAAATGCCGTGCGGTTTGCTAACTTCGCACCTGTCGAAAGTAATCGGAATTTTATTGCTTCTCAAACGAATTTAAGAATATGGCGGAATATGGTCTCATAGGTGATCCGATAAAAGGGTCCGGAAGCCCGGCGCTGTTCGAGGCGGCGTACAGGGGAGTGAAAGGTGGTGAATATTCATACGACCTTATCGAAGGTTCTGACTTTGAGGCATCCTTCCAACGGTTTATTGATGAATATGCCGCCGTCAATGTCACTGCTCCATTCAAGGAACTGGCATATTCAAAGGTTGTGGAGATGGCCCGCAAAGGCGAAGGAGCGGTTTCAGGGCCGGCCGCCCGCATAGGTGCGACAAACCTTTTGGTGAAAGGCTCCAATGGAATCGAAGCGTACAATTCTGACTTCACCGGAATCGTGACGGCAGTCGTGGAGGCATATTTCCCAGGCATCGTGGAGGAGTTTATCGGCAACTTTGGGGATAAGTTTTTCGTGAAGATGCACCAGTTCTTCTTGATGACTTTAAGCCGCACGTTCAACCGTCAGCCTCAGGCTCTTGTGGTCGGTTGCGGGGGAGCGGGAAGGGCCGCCGCCGTGGCCGCCGCGGAACTTGGATTCGCCACCATCCTGATGAACCGCACCCCGGAGAAGGCTCAGGCGATCGCCGACTCCATGCAGGAATATGGCTTCCTCCCGGATCCGATCTCCGATTTCAAGGAGGCCGTCAAGGAATGCGACCTTGTGATTTATACTCTGCCGATGGCTCTTCCGGAGATCGCAGAGTTTACAGCCGATGATTTCGCCGGTGAGGATTCCGGCCAGAGAAAGGTCATCCTTGAGGCGAACTACAAGACTCCGTCTTTCGATGACGAGGCCCGGATGAAACTCGCTTCCGCTGACTGCATCTACATCTCCGGCCGCCGCTGGCTTCTGTACCAAGCACTTACCGGCTACTCCATCATGACCGGCCTCCAGCCAGACCTCGAAGCCATGACCGAGGTGGTTTTCTAGACAGTCTGGTCGCTGAGCCTGCCGAAGCGGCTAGAAAAACCTCCTACAACGGAATCTTTCATTATTTGTGCTCCAGGTCGTTGAGGTGAATCTCCGGTGCCTTGGTGGGGATGACCAACTTATGGATCGAGTGCGCCCAAGGTGCATTTACACGCACCAGTATCCATTTATCGACCGGGCGTGCGTCCCAAGGGCATTTCCACTCACCGACAATTCCTCGACAGATTCACCGTGCGTCAGACTGATCTTTTCCACGCACTGGAGCGTTTTATTGCCTCTGGCGGAGGGCTTCGAAGAGGAGGATGGCGGCTGAGACGGAGACGTTTAGGGAGTCGAGGGCTCCGAGCATCGGGATGCGGATGTGGGCGTCGGCGGCCTTGCGCCAGATGTCGGTCAGGCCGGTGGACTCGGTGCCCATCACGATGGCGGTAGGCATCTTCATGTCAGTGTCGTAGTACAGGGAAGAGTCCTGAAGCTGAGCGGTGAGTATCTGAATATGTTTGTCTTTGAGCCATGCGATGGTCTCTTCGGAGGAAGCGACTGCCACTTGTCTGGAGAACACGGCACCAATGCTGGCCCTGATGAGGTTCGGGTTATAGAGGTCTGTCAAAGGGTCGCAGATGATGACGGCATCGGCTCCGGCAGCGTCAGCGCTTCTGAGGACGGCGCCGAGGTTGCCGGGCTTCTCCACGCTCTCTAGCACGATGACGAGTGGGTTCTTTCTGAGTATCAGGCTGTCCAGAGTCCTTTCACGAAACTCCACTTCGGCGATGATGCCCTCCGTGCCGCCTCTGTAGGCTATCTTGCCGTAAAGTTCATACGGAACCTGGACAACACCGACTTTCGGATTCAGACTTTCGGCCTTGCCAAGAAGGTCGTTCAGTTCCTCCTCGGTCAACAACTCCCCGCAGATGAACAGAGTTTTCGGTACGAATCCCGCATCCAGGCAATGACCGAGTTCCCTGCGCCCCTCGACCGCAAACAGCCTCTCGGCCCGCCTCAGTTTAGACTTCTCCTGAAGCGCCAGCAATTCCTTGATCTTCTTGTTCTGCGCCGATGTGATGTTCTCGATTCTCATAGTGCCCCTAAATAATAAAGGGTGAGCCGGACTTCACGGTCACGGCCACCCTTTCTGAATATTCAAAAATGATTATTCCTCTGTCGCATCCGCGCCCTTGTCGCTCTTCACTATCTTCTCCGGACGCATCTGAGGGAAGAAAAGCACATCCTGGATGGTCGTCTGTCCGGTCATGAACATGGTCAGACGGTCGATGCCCATTCCGAGGCCTGAGGTCGGCGGCATGCCATATTCAAGGGCGCGGACGAAGTCGTAGTCGATGAACATAGCCTCGTCGTCGCCGTGGCTCTTGAGGGCAGCCTGTTCCTCGAACCTCTCCAACTGGTCGATAGGGTCGTTGAGCTCTGAATATGCGTTCGCGAGCTCCTTGCCGCATACGAACAGCTCGAACCTCTCCGTAAGGGTCGGATCCTCACGATGCCTCTTAGTCAGCGGAGACATCTCGACAGGGTAGTCGATGATGAATGTAGGCTCGATGAGGTGCTCCTCGCAATATTCTCCGAATATGGCGTCGATCAGCTTGCCGACACCCATCGAAGGCTCGAACTCGACATTCAGCTTCTTGCAGGTCTCGCGCAGCTCGTCAACTCCCATGCCCTTCACATCCACACCGGCATATTCCTTTATCGCCTCAAGAATAGCCAGCCTGCGGTAGCCGGCCTTGAAATCGATCTCCTTGTCGCCGATTTTCACGACTGTGGTGCCGTGCAGCTTGAGGGCGATCTTTTCGAGCATCTTCTCCACGAAGTCCATCATCCAGATGTAGTCCTTGTAGGCCACGTAGATCTCCATGCAGGTGAACTCAGGGTTGTGGGTCTTGTCCATACCCTC
>DCMG01000120.1:8610-14006 GCA_002321335.1 Bacteroidales bacterium UBA1628
CTCTTGAGGTAAAGCTCGTTGGCGATTCTCATGTAGAGATCGATGTCGAGGGCGTTGTGGTGGGTGATGAACGGACGGGCTGTAGCGCCACCAGGGATGGCCTGAAGGATCGGTGTCTCGACCTCAAGGCAGCCGGCCGCGTTGAAATATTCCCTCATCGTGGCGATGATCTGGGCTCTCTTGACGAAAACGTCCTTCACCTGAGGGTTCACGATGAGATCCACGTACCTCTGGCGGTAGCGGAGCTCCGGATCGGTGAACGCGTCATAGACAACGCCGTCAACCTCCTTTACGATAGGGAGAACCCTCAGGGACTTGCTCAGGACTGTCAATTCCTTGGCGTGAACGCTGAGCTGGCCTGTCTGGGTGATGAAGGCGAATCCCTTGATGCCGATGATGTCACCGATGTCAAGCAGCTTCTTCCAGACTGCGTTGTACATCGTCTTGTCCTCGCCCGGGCAGATCTCGTCTCTCTTGACGTAGATCTGGATCCTACCCGTGGCATCCTGGATTTCGCCGAACGATGCCGCACCCATGATTCTGCGGGACATCAGACGGCCTGCTATGCAGACTTCCTGGAAGTTGCCCTTCTGAGGATCAAAACCTGCCTCGATCTCCTTGGCGGTCGCGTTGACCGGATAAAGAGGCGCCGGATAAGGGTTGATGCCCAATTCCCTTAACTTTGCGAGAGACTCTCGTCTGATTCTCTCCTGCTCGCTGAGTTCGATGTTTGCCATATTGTTAATTTTTAATATTCAAAACAATAAGATTGAGCCGTAGCCCTGAATATGCAAAATTACTACTTTTAATTCACATTCTGAAATTAAATCCGTACCTTTGTCTATTATGGGAAAAGAGCGCAAATGGATTTTGAAGGAACCGGCTGATCCGGAGAAGGTGGGAAGACTTTCCGCCGAACTGGGCATTGACCGGGTTCTCGCCGACTTGCTCGTCAAGAGGGGCGTCGAGACTTTCGAGCAGGCGCGCTCGTTCTTCCGTCCGAGCCTGAGCGACCTTCACGATCCGTTCCTGATGAAGGATATGGATGTGGCTGTGGAGAGGGTCCGCAAGGCTATAACATCCGAGGAGAAGATTCTGGTCTATGGTGACTACGACGTGGATGGCACGACCGCCGTCTCGTTGGTATATTCATTTCTCAGAAGGTATTCCTCGAAGGTCGATTTTTACATCCCGGACCGCTATGACGAGGGTTACGGTGTGTCCTACAAGGGCATTGACTGGGCCGGAGACAATGGTTTCGGGCTCATCATCACCCTGGACTGCGGCATCAAGGCTAACGAGAAGGTTGAATATGCCGCCACGAAGGGAATCGACGTCATCATCTGCGACCATCACCTTCCGGAGGACACTCTTCCGCCGGCAGTGGCAGTCCTGGATCCCAAACGTGAGGACGACACCTATCCGTTCGATGACTTGAGCGGCTGCGGAGTAGGCTTCAAGCTTGTGCAGGCATATTCTCAGAAATACGGCATTCCGTTCGAGACTTTGATTCCGCTGCTGGATCTTCTTGTGGTGAGCATCGCGGCGGATCTCGTGACGATGGTGGGGGAGAACAGGGTTCTGGCCCACTTCGGTCTCAAGCAGCTGAACGAGAACCCACGCAAGGGTCTTCACGCGATGGCGACGCTCTCGAAACTGGAACTCGGCCATCTTACGATTGACGACATCGTGTTCAAGATCGGTCCGAGGATCAACGCCGCCGGAAGAATGGAGACCGGCCGTCTGGCCGTGGAACTCCTTACCGCTTCTGATGACCACACCGCCACCATGATCGGCGAGAAGATCAACGACAACAACAACGACCGCAAGAGCATCGACCGAGAGATTACTCAGGAGGCCCTTGAGATGGTCCAGAACGGTTCCGCTCTGTCAACTGACGCGGCGACAATCGTTTACAATCCGACGTGGAACAAGGGTGTTGTAGGAATTGTGGCCTCACGGCTTGTCGAGGCGTTCTACAAGCCGACTATCGTGCTTACAAAGTCGAACGGATTCATCACCGGATCCGCCAGAAGTGTGGCCGGTTTCGACCTCTATGAGGCTATAGAGAGTTGCGCAGACCTGCTTGAGAACTTCGGCGGACACGTCTATGCCGCTGGCCTGACGCTGAAGGAGGTAAATTTGGAGGAGTTTGTGAGCAGGATAGACAAGTTCATTTCCGAAAAGATCACTGAGGAGATGCTCACCCCGATGACCGACATCGACGCCAAGTTGGAATTCAGCCAGATCACTCCGAAATTCTTCCGTCTCCTGAAGCAGTTCCAGCCTTTCGGCCCTGGCAACACCAACCCGGTCTTCCTGACCGAGAACGTTTCCGATGGTGGCAACGGCCGCAAAGTGGGAGCCGGCGGAGTCCATATGAAGCTGGACCTCATCGACGAGAAGCAGCCTTTCCACCAAATCCCCGCCATCGCCTTCAACATGGCCGAATTCTACGACTACATCAAGGCCGGCAACCCCTTTGACATCTGCTACTCCATCGTCGAGAACTACTACCGCGGCAACACCACCCTTCAGCTCCGCATCAAAGACATCAAGGAGCGCGACGAGTTCATTTAGGAATATTCCTGCTCGATTGTTGTCGGTTGTTTACAAATGATCCTTCTCTGAGGTCAGTTGCTTCATTTCAAGCAGTGTCCGTTCGTAAACTTCTTGTAACTGATAGCTTGCGACACCTAACGGAGCTGTGATGCCACGCAGTGACCATTCCACTACGGATGAATCCTTGTCCTTGCAGAGAAGAATGCCAATGCTTGGATTGTCACCTTCACCTTTAAGCAATTCATCGGCAGCGGAAACGTAGAAATTCAACTTGCCTACAAATTCAGGCATAAAGTCCACGGTTTTTAATTCGATAACCACATAGCATTTCAAGCGGGTGTGATAAAAGATCATATCTGGAAAATATGATTTGCCGCTTGGCGTATCGAGTTCCATCTGCCGTCCGACATACGCAAAGCCCTTGCCAAGTTCCAATAGGAATCGGGTCACATTTTCTGCCAGCTTGTTCTCCAAGTCCCTTTCGTCAAACTTGCTTGGCAGAGATAAGAAATCCAATTTATAGGGATCTTTTATTATCTCGTTGGCCAGAGCATTCTGTGGTTGCGGCAGGGTGGCTTCAAAATTATTCAGTGCTTTCCCCGTGTGCTCGTATAGTTGAGCCTTGACAGCATTCTCCAATTCTGTGCGGCTCATATTGCCGTCAATTACCTTGTTGAGGTAGAATATGGCCGCGGAGATATTGTCACATTTTGTTACGATAATAGTCTGATGTCTCCAAGGTACATTGAGGAGGATTTCAGGTATGGGTGTTGTGGCATTTTCCACACTTTGTAATTTTGTACCAGCTTGGTACAAAAATTCAATCTGAGATGAATAGAACAAGAACCATTTACGAATTTTGTATAAGTTCGACCACGAGAAACCATCTGTCTCAGGAAATTCTGTGCGCAGATCCAGACTGAGTCTCTTCATAAAGTTGGTGCCCCACTTATGCTCTTTCTGCTTCTCACAAATCTCCTCTCCCAAACTCCAATAGAATTTGAGCATTTCCTCATTCACCTTTACAGCCGCCTTAAGCTGCGTGATGCGGACGCGCTTTTTCAGTTCAGACAACCACTTCACATAGTCCTTGTCCGCCAGAAATGAATCGCTGTTCACAAACTGTGGAATATTGTTCTTTTCTGCCATTTCGCGTATTATTCGGTTCAAATCTATTCCTCTTTGATTTCCCAGCCCTCTATGGTGCGGGTTTCGGTTGTGATATTCACACCGAATCTTTGGTATTTATTGTCCCTTTTCATCTCCATAGCTGCAAGGTGTACGAGTTACAATCTCAAATATAATGAATATTTTCCGAACAACAGATATCCGGTTCGTTATCGTGTTAATGGTTCTCATTTCAGCGTAGGATATGCTTCATGGTTTTTAGCTGTGGTGGATAACGGATTGAATATTACTGAAATAATGGTTTGCCTTTGACTGATATTAACTAAAGATGAATGCTTTATTGCCTAACATTCAGAGTATTGTGTTCCACGGTCTCTTTGATGAGCGTGGCGATTTGGGCGAAGGTCTGGCCGTCAATGTCGATGATGTGATGGGCGGCTGCGAGGTACTGGTGAGAGCGTGTTTGCATCAGGGATTCGATGCGGTGGCGGAGGGCGTCTTTTTCGTTGAGTATTTCCGTGCATGGCGGTTGAGCGGAACTGAGCATCGGGCGGCCTTCGGAATGGCCTCCGAGGTTGCCCAGGAGGGTCTCGGTGGTGGCGCGGAGATAAAAACAATCGGTGTGCCGGCGAATCAGCTGACGGCAGGACTCGGAAGTCACGGTGCCACCACCGAGGGAAAGGATGGTGCGGGGGCGGGAGGGATCACTGAATATCTCCTCAAGAGCCTCCCGTTCCATCCGGCGGAAAGCCGCTTCACCATATTCATTGAATATTTCTGGAATATCCTTGCCCTGCTTTTCCTCAATGTAGGTGTCAAGGTCAATCAGGCGGCATTCGGGGAGCAGCGTCGCGAGAATTTTTCCGACACTGCTCTTGCCGCAGCCCATAAAGCCTATCAGGGAGATGTCTTTCATATTCACCTTGTTACGACCGTCTCTCGGAACAACTAGCTGATGATTTATGAATATGACAGTGCTTAGAACAGTGTAGGTTCATCGATGTCCCCGATGTCCGGGATGTCGCCGGAGCCGAGAAGGTCTGCGGCACTGGTCTGACCACCGTCATTTGTGGAGCCTGTAGTTTCTGTGGAATTTGTCTCTCCTTGTGTCTCGTCTGATTCCACATCATCAATGATGTCCAGCGGTTCGTCTTCGATGTCGTCCTCCGGCTTGTGCAGCGGCTCGATGAACTTCACCTCCTTGAGGTCGTACTGGTGACACTTCTTACCCTTGGCGGAGTAACCCTTCTTAGCGATGTATTCCTCAGCGTCAATGTTCTCCGGATCACGATGCTCGTACTTGCCACCGAAAATCACCTGGAACTGAGGATGCTTGTCCTCGGAAATGTCCACAAGGTAGGATTTTGCTCCCGGCGCGATGAACGACAGCGGGGTGTTGTCACTCAGAACGAAACTGAACCTCTTTACGTAGAACGCCTTGGCCGCCCCGTCGTAGTAGAGGGCGGTGTAGGTCTTGTTCGGATCGAACTTCTCGATCTTGATAACCTCGCCCTGGTAACGGTTGGACACATCGAACGAAGTCGTGTAGAATGTTCCGTCCTTGAATATCGCCAGAACCTTGTCCTCCGGGCCGAACTCGCCGAGGTACTGGCCGCGCTGCTCGTCGTTGAGCTTTTGGATGTCGGCGTCGTACCAGATGTCCTTGCCACCGATCGTGGACACACCCTTGGATTTCAGCTGGATCC
>DCMG01000123.1 GCA_002321335.1 Bacteroidales bacterium UBA1628
CGGGCGTCACCGGAGGCTTACTTCAGTCCGGTGACAAATGGATTACAATTCCAAACCAGACGAAAGACAAAATCATTGCTCTTGAAAGAATAAGTCAGAAACTAGGACTCGGATTGAAAATAACCGTGATTGACTGACCATGATATTATTCATCCTTACCGGAAACTAATGGCAATCTGAGGCCACATCAGCTTGACGCGAAGAAGAACATTCTCCGTGCCTGGGACACTTATGACTCCGCGATGCTACAGATGCCGACCGGTCCCGTCCTGGTATCTAACTTCATGAAGTTCCAGTTGTTTCTCGTTGGGAACAAACGGATACTGAACACACAAGAACTTGACACCGAGGTTCTGCAGGAAACAATCACAAGGACATTCGAGAACAGACATACCGGCTACGACCCTAACACAATGTTTTTCAGGGAAGACTTCGGTTCAAATCCGATAATGGAGACCCGTTGGAAGTCATTTATGAAAAAGATAACCGCCAAGCGGAGCATTCCGTTCTCTGAAGTTGTCGCATATCTTCAAGAAAGACTCCTGCCTTATTGGGACAATCTGAATCAGTGATGAAAAATCTCCATACATATCAAGGAGCAGCGCTGATAAATTGTCCCCGGAAACAAAGAAAATCTATTCCGTGGTGTTTTTCATTAATCCGCCCTCAAAATTTCGTAAATAATCATTACTTTTGCGCTGCAAGTGAAATCTCCTCAAATATAATGAAAACCTACGCATTGTTTCAGGAATATATCTGGCTAGTGAACACCATCCACAAAGCGCGCGGCATCACGTTCGGGGAAATCAACCGGAAGTGGCTGGAAACGGAAATGAGCGAGGGTGTAAGTTTGGCTCGAAGCACATTCAACAGGCATAAGGACGCCATTCAGGATATGTTCGGAATCTATATTGAATGCGACAAAAAGAATGGGTTTAAGTATTACATCGGCAACGAGGAAGTCCTTGATGAAGATTCTATCCAAAACTGGGTGCTGTCCACTCTGTCCGTAAACAACATCCTGAGTGAAAGCAGAAGCGTGCACGACAGGATACTGCTGGAATCAATCCCATCAGACGGTGAGAATCTTCACAGATTCATAAATGCAATGAAACGCAATCTGCGCATCATCGTCCGTTACCAGCGCTATGCATCCGAGTATGAAACCTCTATGAAAGTCGAGCCTTATTGCGTCAAACTGTTCAACAGGCGTTGGTACAGCCTGGTAAAGTCGTTAAAGAACGGAGATTATTTTCTTTTGGCCTTCGATCGCATCAAAAGCCTTGAGCTTACGGAGGAGAAATTCACTCTGGATGAGGATTTTAATGCCACACGATGGTTCCACGACTGCTATGGCATAGTGAGAGACAACAACATCTCGGTGCAGCGCATTGTAATCCGTGCCTTCGGTAACGAAGCGTTCTACATGCGTGACCTGCCTATGCACCCGTCGCAAAAAGAAATCTCCCGCACCGATGAATACTCCGACTTCGAGCTGACGCTCAGCCCTACCGGAGACTTTCACACTCCCTTGCTTGCAAGAGGCGGAGCGATCAAGGTTCTCGAGCCTCAATGGCTGGCCGACACCATACGCGACTTTCATCTAATGGCGGTGAAGCGTTACGAATAAATATCAGGATCTGTCCCACGATTTGGGACAATTCATTGTCATATTTGTGCTGAACATTTTTAATCACATTCATTATGAGCACTATAATCCTTTTCTGGAATCCAGTTATCTCTTCCTATAATCTGGAGAGACATCGCGACATACTTTCAAGAGACTATTTCGAAATCGATTCGTTCAATTGGAGCGTCTGGGAACACCAGAGAGCTTCATGAAGGAGACAGGTTCTTCATGGTCCGCTGCAAGAACAAGCCAGTACCCGGAAAACTGAACCAGTGGGGCAGACAGGTTTGGGAACCGGTGCTTGATGACACCACAGGCATCTGTATGTCCGGGATATTCACCTCAGAGCCTTACCGTGGAGAGGACTGGTCAGGCAAAGGCCGCGAGACATACTATATGAATATGAACATCCAACAGGCAACCGATCCTGACAAATTCGTCATCATCAAAACGTCAAACCTACTTGAAGCCATACCCGATTTCGACTGGAAGGGTGGACGCTCCGGCCGACTCCTTGATGAAGCGGCGGCAGAAAAACTCGATAAACTTTTCGAGCAAGCCTTAACAGCCAACAGTGACAAGATCTGGAAACCAGATTATCTGGTGTTTTTGGACTAAAGATAATTTAACCTAAAAACTGAAATAACTACACTTTCTCCGAGGCTGTCCCACAAATTGAGACAGCCTCGTTTCATATTTGCACCAGAAATCAATAAAACAACGTAATATGAAAAAGGAAAACAGACAGGAGATGAAGAGACATCTCGCCAACTTCCACATCGCCGGGTTCGCCTATTGGGATGGCTGTGAGGCTTTTGAGCAACTCAAAATCGGCACCAAACTCAATCTCGTCAGAGAAGAGGACAACCCCTTCGACCCTTATGCCGTAGCGATCTACTACAAAGATTTCAAGCTCGGATTCATTCCGCGCGCTTCGAATCAGGAGATCAGCAAATATCTCGATATGGGTTGGGACGACCTTTACGAGGTCAGGGTGACAAGAATCACTCCTGATGCACATCCGGAGTCGCAAGTGGAAGTGGTCGTGCATATCAAACGGAACATTCTGATGTCCTCGACATGTCGCGATAAATAACAGGCTGTCGCTTCGATGGGCTCAGCGATGGGGCGATATACTAAATAACGGTCACGAAAAAATCGTCGTGACAGGTGACGTATGTGGGTATATGAATATCTACATCACCTCCAGGCAGCATGGCACTGCCGCGGCGTTTGCGCGGTAGTGCGGGGCGTAGAGGGATTCGATTTCGGGAACGGGGGCCAGGAATATACCTGTCTGGGTCACGAAGAAGTCTTCAGTGACGGTGGTGCGGCCTTCAGGGTAAGTGTCGAAATAGAAGACCGTACGGTCGGGCTTCACGTCACGGTAGCCGCACGGGGAAACGCGGTACCACCCGTCAACGGTCAGCGGGACAAATGACAGATTATAGATTCCAGACAGCTGATCTACTGGAATCAGGGAGGCCTCACGTGGAGCGGTCAGGCGGATGAAACTGCGGTTCTCGGTGTTTTGTACGGTGTAGACGGCCCGGACGCGGTCTCCACGGCGGACGGTGTCGCCTTGACGGATCTCCTTATCACCAATGAAATATCTTTTTTCAATGGAGAAACCGTTGCCGGATGCCTTTATCTCACCGATAGGCTTCAGGACACGCTGGGTCATGGTCACGACACTGGTGGACAGCAGGTCGGTGTCCCCCTTCCCAACTGAGCACAAGGCGTTTACAAAGGCCGGATCCGTGTCCCAGTTCTGAGTCTCTTTCTGCAGCACCAGCCACAGACGGACTCCATCCGCAACCTCTGCGGCCTTCCGGCCGGCAGCCTCACCAGAATGCGAGGAGGCATATTCAGAAAGCACATCGGCGATCAGCGAGTGGGCATAGACCTCGTTCTCAAGGAGGCCCCTGAACGGCATCACGGCGTTCGGGTAGTAGATGCCGCCACCATCGTGTCTGACGGCATATTCAACGATGGTTAGGATGTCCTCGTCCATTGATTTGCGGAGCGCGGTGTCCACATCGAACCTCTCGCCCCAAGCTCTGGCCAAGGATATTCCAGCTTCCGAAGAAATCAGGTTGCTCAGCGTGTGGACACGTTTCGCCTTCGCTCCGGGCTGACCGTCAATGAAATCGAAGCGGTTCGATGGTGAAAGGTATCTGCGGGCATATTTCCGGAAAGAGGAAAGGCGATAGCGGTATTCCTTGCGCTGGGATTTGTCCATCCGAACCTTGAATCCGACGGACGGGAAGTTCGAGCGGACGAGCATGTAGGTGTCGTCCGACAGGCCGCCGAACCAGCGCGGGAAGCCGAGGAACTGCGTTGAATCCAAATACTCGACGGAAGATTTAAGGTCGGGAATATCCCCGCAAAGATTCCTCACGAGAGCCATTCTGTCAAGCACCGTCGCAGTGACCGACTGCGAGGAACGCATTCCTTCGAACCAACCGAAACCGCCGTCGGAGTTCCTGCACGCGAGGATTCTTCCAAGAAGCGAAGTGTCGCTCTCCGACTTGAAAGATTTGAAGCAATATGCCTCCGTCAGCGACAGCACATCATTTGCGGCGGGCTCAGACTTCTGCTCAGCCGCTTCCTCGATCATCTTCCCAATCGAAATCTCATCACAGGCAGCGCCGGCGGAAGAGACATTCACGAAACGACTTCTGAGCGATTCCAACAACTTTTCCTTGTCCGCTCCCGGCAGTGCTATGGCCGAATGAGATTCCGTGATCACCTGACTGGCATCGCGGACCGGAACGTCGAACTGAACCGCGTCACTAAATGACTTTGAAGCGAATATGACCTTGAATGTCAGCGAGTCCGTGGCGCTCGGCAAATCCACCGGGAATGAAACAACAGACTGTTCTCCGCCTTTCACCGTTACAGGAACTCTCAGAGAATCAATCGCTTCGCCTTTTCCCGAATATTCAAGGATCTTCATCTCGCCTTCTATCACCGCATTGGAATTGCCCGCCACCGTGGCAGCCATCGACCATTTGTCTCCTGAATATAAGTACCTCGGGGCCGCGACGGAGACTTTGACCGGAACCGTCACGGTGAAATCCTTTGTCAGCGTGGCGCTACGCATCGCCTTGTCGTGGGCGAAGAAGAGGACGTGATAGGTCGAGAGCTTGTCGGAAGTCTTGAAAGTAAATTCTACCTCATTGTTTTCCGGATATAGGAACGGCTCGAAGGTCAATGATTCCGAGAATATCTTCCTGACGCTCACGGACGAGAAATCGTAGTCATCCGACACGGAAGCCCCGGCTGCCAACGGTTCCGAATGCTTGGACTTCCGTCCGGCATCGCTTGAACGGTTCCCCAGCCGGAGTGTCGATTTGGATGGTCGCCCATAACCGATCACGACCGTTTCCTCAAGCATTGAATTATCGTCCTCAAGGGCGATGGTCATTCCGGAAGTTCCGGGCAGTGTCACGCTCTTGTAACCGATGTAACTGATTGTAAGCAACGTTCCCGGACTGGTGTCAAGTGTGAAATACCCATCGAGGTTCGCCGATGTGCCGAACAAAGTCCCTTCCACAATGACCGATGCACCGATAAGCGGCTCACCGTTCATATCGGTCACCACACCGTTTATTCCGGACGAATTCCATCCTCCGATATTCCCTAAGGACTTGTTAGTGATATAACCGCAGGCGATATCCATCCTAACGTTTGGTATTGTCTGCCGCTCAAGCCTAACCGGATTCCAGACCTCTTTTCTGACCGCGTCCAGACTCTTGTCGTAAACAGCCGCGAGACCCTCGGAGCCATCCGGGACACGAACCCTGACGGTATATTCAGTGTCAGGATTGGCGATGTCAGTGAAGGAGCTGAACTCCAATGGCAAATCAAGTTCATCGGAAGCCTTGATGTAAATATGCTCATACTTGAAACAGCGGCCATACTTAAAGAAGAACAACTGAATCTTGACCGGTCCTTCAGTTCCGCCAGGATAACGGAAACGCAGCTCCCGAAGCGATCCGGCGGACGAGCCGTCCATCGTGACAATTCTGGACTCAAGAATATTCCCGCCGCCGTCAATCATTGTCGCGACAGCCCATAACGGAGCGACGGAGGCTCCAAGCGTCATCACGATGTCCTCCCCGGCCGAGACCTCGCTCTTGCCAGGCAGCAGAAGGCAGACGGCAGGAGCTTTGAGCGACTTCGCTTCACGGCTCACCTTCACAAGGTTATATTCCTTCTCGGCTCTGACCACCTTGCCGAGACTGTCCGTTTTCTCTGAATATGCCCGCAGAACATATAACCCGTCTTCCACTGTCGGCAATTCGATATCATCGCCGGAAACGCATTTGCCTGTTTTCAAGATCTTTCCGGAAACATCTTTGAAATCAAAGCCTACCTCGGACTTGACTTTTTTGCCGTACCTGTCCCGTACTTCCAGCACAAAAAAGGCTTTGTCTTCAGTCACAATTCCATGCGAGGCATTGGATTCGTTCAGGTCGGTGAGTAGCAAGTCCCCGTCTGTACCGTTGGCCAGTCGGACATCCAGTTTGATCACGTTGTTGACATTGACCGACGTGTCAAACTCTCTGGTCTCCCCTGTCTCGTCCTTCACTGTCACCTTGATTGAATATCTTCCCTGATCCTTCGCCTTGAACTGGTGGCTGAAACGTCCGTCCGATGAGGATGTCATCTCTTTTTCTTCAATGGTCTTTCCGCCAAGCGACACCTTTAATGTCATCCGTGCGGAGGCGAGGCTGTGACCCGAAAGGCTTTCAACCTTTCCGGAGACGGTCACGGAGTCTCCGGCGAAGTAAAGCGATTCCTGCTCATCAAAAGTCAACCCGAATGTCGGCAGGACAAAGTCCTCTACCCTTAACATTCTGGAAGTGATCTCATTGTCGCCATCAGAGACAGAGATCTTGAACAACCCGTTGCGCCGTCCTTTCGGGATGGCGAACTCTCCGGCGAAAGAACCGAAATCGTTGGTGAGGAACGACTTCTCCTCCACGACATTCATCTGCGAATCATATAGCGTGGCCTTGAATGCCGCATCCTTCCCAATGACTGCCAATCTTTTATGAATATCCCCACGAAACATCACGGCCTTGAACCTTAGCATGTCCCCCGGCTTGTACGCTCCTCGGTCATTGAATATCCTGCCGTAGGTTTCTGTTTTCGAGTTTATTTCAGCGGTCACTTCGACGGGCTCAGTGACCGGATGATCCATATACGAAGCCTTGACAATGACGACTTCTTTGCTGAGCCGAACCGATTGCCCGTCAGCCACCGAGCAGACAATCCCGCACTTAAGCCCAGACTTTTTCGCCGCCAGTTCCTGCATCTCGGCCGGCAACAGCGTGAACCCGTCAACACTCAGATGCGCCTTAAGCATCCTCTCGCCCCTTGTCATCGTCACTTCAACCTCCTTGAAAGGTTCTCCTGTGATGAAGTCCGCAGGGAAAATCGCAAAACCATCACCTTGCCTGCGCACTGCCACCGACACCGTCTTGTGAACGTATGAAATCTCCGCATCTTTTCCGGAGCCTGCGACCTTTATCCTATAGTCTCCGTCCTTCAATTCAGGCAGAGCCACTTTCACAGTGTCCCAAACGTAAAAACTCCGAGCCAGATTGTCAAGTCTTTTACGGAACACACCCTTCCCCTGATTCTCAATCAAAAGATTAGCCGACCTGATATTCCTGAAACGAACCAGCACAGTGTCTTCACGGACTGAAACTCCAACCTTCTTCTCTTCCAGCTTGTAGATCAGCGAAATAATCTCCGATCCGCATTCCTTGGCGATGATCTCGTCGACATCATTCGAGGACATAATGGAAAACTCCTGACGCGCATATTTCGGAATATACGACTCCCGCTCTTTCTCGAAAGCCTGACATCTGGAATCCAACTCTCTGAACTGTTCCGAACCGCCACCGTTTTTGACCAGCCTGTCATATTCCCATTTCAGCAGCTCCTTCCTCGGCAGCAATGCCACAGCTCTTCCGCTCCAATCAGCCGCGAGTCGTTCCAATTCTTCCTGACGTTTATCACCCTCCTTGCGAAGCGCCTCACTATAAGCCAGAAACGCCGACTGAGGAAAGTCCCCAGCGACAGCATCACTCAGGGCCGCCAACGCTTTGTCGTGCGTGGAAGCGTCTGACAGGCAACACCAAAGAATATATTCGTAGTCATTAGGGATGAATTTGTGGTCGCAGACATAGCCTTCGTTCCAGTAATTTCGCCTCCAGAAATCAGAGTTCTTACCCCTTTTCAGCACCTCAGCATTATCCTCCACGAACCGCATAGCATCGAATTCCTGCCGTCCCAAATCTCCGGAATTGATTAACGAATATGCCATTATGGGTTTCCCGGCCTTGATGAATTCCTCCGTCAGGCTGTTCCTAAGCGAGTCCCGAAGTTTCCAGTTCATCCGTGACTGCGTCGTGCCTATTCCGACAGCCGCATCGTAATAGTCCTTGTCAAGCCGGTTCTTCAGAGCCTGCTCTTTGATGAATGTCAGCTGAGCGATCTCCTTCTCCGGCCGATCCCGTCTGGCAATCCGCTCATGCTTCCTCCACTCTCTCTTTAGATAATGTCCTTGATAATCCGAATATTCAGCCACTCTGGCCTCCCGCCCATCCACGACCGAGCCCAAAGCCACCATCATCGCCAGCAAAACCAAAAACCTTTTCATAACCGCCTGTCTTAGTGCCGGCAATATACGCATTTTTTCTGGAACCTCAGCTTTCTATGGGGGAGACAAAAAAGATCACTTCTCTTCCATGAAGAGTTCGCCCTTGAGATACTTGACGCTTTGGGTGGCGAAGTCGTGGCCGCGGGAGCCGGGGCGGGCGACTTTAAGGTACTTCTCGTACCATTCAAGGGCTAACTTATAGTCTTTCTGCTGCTCGTAGCAATAGGCGATGGTGGAAAGGGCTGAGATAAAGTTCGGATTATAGCGGTAAGCCTCTCTGTAGTGACGGATGGCCTCGTTCCAATTCATCTTGATATATTCCCCAAGACCGTACTGCTGATGGATTCTGGACAACATGGCGGGATCAGGCTGAAGCATCTCCATAGCCTTGTCAAGCCACGGCTTCACGTCCCTGTTGAATGGCAGATGACTGTCCGAGTTCACAGCGGCGATTGAATATGCCAGATTCACATCACTGGAATCAATCTGCCAAGCCGCAAGAAGTTCCTCCCGCGCCTTGGACAAAGCCTTAGTATGCCAATAACTCTGGCCGAGATAGTAATGGACTGGATAGGTGTCGTTACCAACTTTCTCCTGAAGCTCAAACACCTCAATAGCAGGGATATATTCATTCTTTGAATAATGAGCCAAGCCTTTGATCGGGGCGACGGTGAAGTTGTCGGGATCCAAGGCAAGATATTCATCGGCCATCTGAATCGCTCCGTCATAGTCGCGGCGTGAGAGGAGGATTCTTGCCGCCTTACTAACCACACTCTCGTTCAGCGGTTTGAGCGACAAGGCCAAACGGTAGTATGTCAGCGCTGAGTCCGGCATGTCCGCCTGATTGAACGAGTCCCCGACCAAAGCCGCTATGGCCGGAATCGTGTCCAGTTGCAGCACAGCCTTCCCGGCTTCAGCGCTTTGGGCGAACGCCTTCATCCGGTAGAAAGTCTGCATCTGCTTGACTTTGTAAAGGATGTTCTGAGGAAACTTGGAGGTCAAGAGGAAATATGTCCCTGCCGCCGACTCGTAATCCCCGTTCTGAAAATGGCAGTCCGCCAGTTCGGACAGGATCTCCTCGTCAAAACTGTCCGGGGTCACGAATGCAGACAGCCTCACTATGGCCTCATCAGTCTTGAATATGCTCTTGAGATACCGAGCCTCTTTAAGCGCTTGTTCTCTTTCCGGTTGCGGGTCAGTCGCCTGCGCCGATGCGGACTGCAACGGCGCAAGCAGACTGGCCACTATCAATAATCTTAAAATGGGTTTCATTATCTGAGTTGGAATACTATCGGGAATGTGTAGGTGACAGACACCGCTTTCCCTTCCATCATACCAGGCTTCCATTCCGGTGCTGACTTGACAACACGGAGGGCCTCCTCGTCAAGTGATTGATAGCAACCTCTCAAAACCCGGATATTCTCCATCTTGCCAACCTTGTTGACGGTAAACTGAAGTACTACACGACCTTGTTTGCCGGCATCCTTGGCATCCTGTGGATAAACCATATGGGCGTTGACCCATTTGGAAAAATTATTGGCGTCTCCACCCTGAAACATAGGCTTGACCTCAACCAGCTGGAATGGAACCGGTTCGTCATCCTCCGCAGTAGTAGAGTCGGAATTAAAACCGATAACCGCAACCTCGTTAATATCCTGCGGTTCAGTGTCCAATGCATCTTCGGTCTGTTCAGCCGTTTCCGAAGTCTGCTTATTGGAGGTGCAGAAGCATAGCATACAAGCAAGTAATGGAACACAGGCGACATACGCCAGTCTTATCCATCCGTTAGTTTTTTCTGACATCATCATGGTTATTCGATTTGAAAGTTTTGTGTGATTGAAACCGTTGGCAAGACGGAAACGATGCTCCCCTACAGCCTTTCTAACCAGAAGCAACTGATAGTCAGCGGCATTGACCCCTTGGTTGATCACCGAGTCATCGGCCTCATATTCATGAAGCATCTTGAGTTCCGCTCTGGCAAGCCATACGAGAGGATTGTACCAATGCAGGACCGTGATGATGGAGAACAGCAGCACGTCTAAAGAATGGTACTTCTTCACGTGGCTTATCTCGTGCGTCATAATCACCGGATTTGTGGTGAAATCCTCCCGGCTGATCACAATGTGCCCAAGAAAACTGAATGATGCGACCGGAGCTTCTACGATTGTCACTTTGAAGCCATCTTTCTGAATATGCTCGCCAGAAGCTATCATGCGGCATGTCTGGATTATGGACAAGATATTCATAATCAAGACCGCGAAAGCTCCGAGAAGGTATATTCCCGAAACAGCTTCGAGCCAGGATATTCCTTTGCCCGCCGCGTCCGGAATTCCGCCTTCCGCACTGACCACAGCCTCAGGCAGGGTCAAGGTCGGAATGACGTTCGAGACCACGGTCCCGCTGAAATCCCAATGGACGAGCGGCAGCAAAATACATAGCAGGCTGCCTGCCAGCAGGGCGAAACGGTTGAAAGTGAAGAAGGTTGTCTTCCGCATGAACAGCATGAAGAATGCGTAGAACACGGAAAGAAGCATCCCGCTCGTTATCAGGTAAGCGATCATTTCCTTTTGCTTTCGATTTGCGAAATGAGTTTCTTAAGGTCCTCCACATCCATCTTGTCCTCCTCCACAAACTGGGAGACAAGGCTGATGTAGGAGTTGTTGTAGTAACGGGAAACAACGTCCCCGACGGTAGTCCCGTGATAGTCACGTTCCGTGAGCGCAGGGCTGTACTGGAAAGAGTTCGCCATCGGCTTGCGTTTGACAAATCCCTTTTCCTCAAGGAATTTCACCTGTGTCGCCACAGTGTTGTAGTTCGGTTTCGGATCGGGAAGAGCCGCGACAATGTCACGGATGAAAACCTCTCCTTTGGCCCAGATGATGTTCATCACCTCTTCCTCTTTTGCAGTAAGTCTCTGTTTCATTGCTCAATCTTTAAGTTAACAAACGCGCGAATATTATCTTACGGATGCAAAGTTACAAATAAAAACCATATCTCCTAATATTTTTAGGTGTTTTAAGAATATTTTTAGTTAGCGACGGAGTGCTGTACCCGAATTACGGAATATGTTACCTTAAATACTTGCATCCAAAGAGACATTGAATATATTCAAAAAAGATTGCTTTACTTTGCGTTGTGATAAAAACATGATCGGTAGTCATGAAAGATTACCTCCGAAACAAATAAAGGAATTTGATATGTACTTGGAAAAAATCAACGGCCCGGCCGACATCAAGAAACTGAGCATCGACGAGCTCAATGTTCTTGCAGATGAGGCAAGGCACTATCTGATCGAGAAGGTCAGCAATCACGGAGGCCACGTCGGCCCAAACCTCGGAATGGTGGAAGCGACCGTGGCTCTGCACTATGTGTTCAACTCCCCAGTAGACAAGATTGTATTCGATGTCTCTCACCAGAGTTACCCTCACAAGATCCTTACCGGCAGGAAAGAGGCATTTATGGAAGCAGCCCACTACGATGATGTGTCCGGCTACAGCGAGCCGACCGAAAGCGAGCATGATCTTTTCGTGATAGGCCACACCTCCACTTCAATCAGCCTTGCGTGCGGGCTTGCCAAAGGACGTGACCTGACGGGAGGAAAGGAAAATGTCATCGCAGTGATCGGTGACGGCTCGCTCAGTGGCGGTGAAGCCCTTGAAGGACTCAACGTTGCAGGATCGGAACTAAACAGCAACCTCATCATCATCGTCAACGACAACCAGATGTCCATCGCGGAGAACCACGGAGGCCTCTACAAGAACCTCCAGTTGCTTCGCGAGACCAACGGAAAGGCCGAAGTCAACCTATTCAAAGCGATGGGTCTTGAATATCTTTACGTAGCTGACGGTAACGACATCGCCTCACTCATTGATGCTTTCCAGAAGGTAAAGGACACAGACAAGCCTGTCGTTGTTCACATCAACACACTTAAGGGTAAGGGTCTGAAATTCGCCGAGGAAAACAAGGAACAGTGGCATTACTCCTCTCCTTTCAACGCCGAGACCGGTGAGTACAAGTTCCATAGTGACTCCGAGGACTACGGTGACCTCACGGCAAAATATCTCCTTGACAAGATTCCGTCCAACCCTGGACTTGTGGCCATCACATCCGGCACACCAACAGTGTTCGGCTTCACAAAGCCTCGCAGGGAACAGGCCGGGAAACAGTTCGTTGACGTGGGAATAGCCGAAGAGACGGCTGTCGCGATGGCTTCCGGAATCGCCAAACGTGGCGGAAAACCGGTCTGGGGAGTTTACAGCACATTCATCCAAAGAACTTACGACCAGCTTTCACAGGATCTCTGCATCAATGACAACCCGGCACTTATTCTGGTCTACGGTGGTGGAATCGAGGGGATGAACGACGTGACCCACACCTGCTTCTACGACATCCCGCTGCTCTGCAATATTCCTAACCTCATCTACCTTGCTCCGACCTGCCGTGAGGAATATTTCTCGATGCTGGACTGGGCGGTAGCCTACAAGGAGCATCCGGTCGCGATCCGTGTGCCGGTAAACGGTGTGATATCCCGTCCGGAGGTCAAGACTGATGACATTGACTGGTCTGTCTCCAAGTACGAAATCGCCCACAAAGGCAGCCGTGTGGCCGTTCTTGGCCTCGGTGCCTACTATCAGCTAGGCGAAAAAGCCTGCGACGCATTGAAGGAGCAAGGCATAGACGCAACCCTGATCAATCCGAGAATCATCACGTCTCTCGATACGAAGACACTTGAGTCTCTCAATATCGATCATGAACTCGTCGTTACGCTAGAGGACGGCCAGATCGACGGCGGTTGGGGCGAGAAGGTCGCCAGATTCTACGGTGACAGCCAGATGAAAGTTCTCGTCCGCGGGGAGCGCAAACATTTCGAAGACCGCTACAACTTAGCGGAACTGCTCAAAATCAACCGCCTCACCCCGGAGCTGATCACCGAGGATGTCATCAAGACTTTAGGCAAATAACGGAAAACTTCATATTCAAAAGCCCCGGCACCGGATGGAGGTGTGCCGGGGCTTTTATTGTATTCATCCGTGCGTGAATTACCATTTTGCCACGCACTGCACCTATCATTCAAGGCCTTTCGTACGTGAAATCCATCCTATCACGCGCCCTTTCATTTTATCTGAGAATATAGCCGTGATGTATCAGGTCCTCCCGACTCTTGATCGGGAAGGTATAGCCGTCACGCATAAGATAGAGGTCGTCGGTGATCTCGATGATGGCTTCGTACATATGGTCGGAAACGATGATGCCTTTGCTCTTTTTCCGTTCACTGATAAGTTCCTGCATTCGCTCCACATAGATAGGTGCGATGTTGGAGAACGGCTCGTCAAGAATGTAGAAATCCGCCTCGCTGTTCAGAACCAGAAACATCTCTGCGACGCGGGCCTCTCCTCCGGAAAGTTCCTTGAACATAGTCCGTTGGAAAGTGTGGAATTTCGGGTCGAACCTCACGAGCTTGTCGTAATCCACGCCATATAATCTGAAAGCCTCTCCCAGTGTGTAGTTTCCGGGAACAAACAGATTCTGAGGCAGGTACTTGACGCGCTTCCCGATGTGGGCATAGTCAGTCTTAGGCTCGTCATTGAAACGCACGAACATATTCTGCGGCCTGATGCCTCCGACAATACATTTGAACAGACAGGATTTGCCGGTCCCGTTGCGTCCCAACACGCCGGTCACCCGGCCGCTTTCGGCTGTCAGAAACGCGCTCTGGAGAACAGTGTGGAAGCCGAACTGCAAACGGACGCTGTCAACGAGCATCTTGTTTGTCTTATCTGATTGCATATCCAATGTTTACGGCGATGATCATCATAAGCACAAATGCAACAAACTCCACCATGATAGGAATCAGGTAAAACTCGTTACGGCTTATTCCAAGGTTTATGTAGAAATATATTGAGGTCTCTTTCCGGAAGGAATGGAACAGGTACAGAATCACCGGAACGCTCAGGCTCTTCAAGATAAGGCAGACCGACAGCGACGATGGGAAACAGATCACCAGAATAACCGCCGCTAGCGTGATCACTCCGGAAACCGCATATAATGCGGTTCCATACCTTCTTGAAAGCCTGATTCTCTGCAGGATATTCATCATATGGCGTTTTTGTCTGATTCCAAAGTTACCAAACAATCGCAAATAAAACAAACACACTGAATATGAATATTTCGCCTCGACGAAGTTTAGTACTTATCGACAGGCTCTAGATTATCAATAGAATATTCATAAAAGCTTGGCCAAATCATAAAAAAAAACTAACTTGCATCGACTAAAAAAGATAGCGGCTATGTTGAGCCTGTATGTAAAAACACTTATTCCTAAAATAAGGAATTTCTTTGTCAGCCAGCCTATTGAAAAGGCCTGGATTTTTGGTTCGTGTTCAAGAGGAGAGGAAAGACCAGACAGCGACATTGATATTATGGTCAGATATGTCGGCAAAGACAACATCTCGATTCTTACAATTACAAGAATATCCTCCCAATTAGGCCGCTTACTTAATCGCAAAGTCGATCTTGTTGAAGATGAATGTATTCTCCCCTTTGCTAAAGAAAATGCGGACAAAGATAAAATATTAATCTATGAGAGAAAGAATTAACGACAAAAGCAGACTCCTGCACATACTCTCATCCATAAATATCATCCTTGAGAATAAAGACCGTTTCAAACTGGAGGAAATAGAAAGTGATCCAATAGTATTCTTTGGATTCGTCAAGCAGCTTGAGATCATCGGTGAAGCCGTCTATATGCTCAGCAAAGAATTCCGCAGCCAGTACGATGAGGTGGAATGGGATGCCATAGAAGGGATGCGACACGTTCTTGTGCACGGTTACTACCAGATCAGGCCATCGCAGCTTTGGAACACTATCCAACAAGATATTCCAACCTTAAAGCCACAAATCGAAAGTCTTCTTGCGGCCGAGGAAGACGCACGGAAAAAGTAATGACAGCAATCTCATAGTAAATTGGTACACCAAAAGTGCGCTTCCTGTACCAACGGTGAGGCTCGTTATATTCGGTGCATAGAAAGGTCTTTTGTCGTACATTTTCTGTCCTGTATAACAATTGGAGACAGCTCTTCTGTGTGTGTGTTTGTGTGTGAAAGATTATGCTCACCTGAATGTTATGGGCATTATGGAATAGCCAGCGGAATCTTAGAGCAAGATATAATATGTCTGGCTAATCTTAAAGGCACTATATGCCATTCACAAACACAAGTATCCGCTGCCCGCTATCGTCCAGACATTTGGCTATACGGAGGAATACAGTCAACAGGCATATAATTTTCTAATAATATACTAGCCGAAAAAACTTGGCTACTTACTCTAATCTGCCGTATCGACGATACGTGCCTTATAGCAAACACCATTGATATACGGATTACACCGCTGCCCATCTCTATAAATGGAGTAAATATTAACTCGTTGTCGAGAGACCTCGAGGGTATGGCCCGCAAGGGCTACGGCCAGCTCTACTATGTCTGCGTACTGGATAACCCAGTCATTGACATAATCCAATTCATTACTCTCAGAAGATACTTTTGTCTTCTTAAGAAGTTGGCCCAAATCAACCCATCCACGGTCAGACTTAATCAGGACCTGAAGATAAGTGTTGTTAGATTTAGGATAATGACACTCCTCGTACCGCACCTCAGGATCGGCTGCGAATGTGTACTTCCCAGGAAGGAGGATTCTGCCTCCAATTGGCCTTACCTCAAGGTTACCTTTTTCCGTCAGTGACTTAAACTTACTGACATTTATAAACGTTATTGCCATACATTGCTGATTATCAAATAAATTCATACAAACAATCTCATAATTCGTAACTTAATAATAATCTCTAATACTTATAATCAATCGTAACGAAACCAGAGAACATTACAAAAATAGTGAATTATTGCCAGTTTTCCTATTCCATTTAGGTAGGCCATAAAAACTTCGCGAAGGAACTTTGTAAATATCTGCATATCAGACCTTTCGCTTTATCCGAGAACATACCCGTGATGTATCAGTTCCTCCCGGCTTTTGACCGGGAAGGTGTAGCCGTCACGCATAAGATAAAGGTCGTCGGTGATCTCGATGATGGCTTCGTACATATGGTCTGAAACGATGATTCCTTTGCCCTTCTTACGATCACGGATAAGCTCCTGCATACGCTCGACATAGACCGGAGCTATGTTGGAGAACGGCTCGTCAAGAATGTAGAAATCCGCATCGCTGTTCAGCACAAGGAACATTTCCACGACCCGAGCCTCCCCTCCTGAGAGTTCCTTGAACATATTCCGTTGGAACGAGTGGAATTTCGGGTCAAACCTTACGAGCTCATCGTAATCCACACCATATAACCTGAAAGCCTCTCCCAATGTGTAGTTTCCGGGAACGAACAGATTCTGAGGCAGATATTTGACGCGTTTTCCCATGTGTGCGTAATCAGTCTTAGGCTCATCGTTGAAGCGAACAAACATATTCTGTGGCCTGAGGCCTCCGACTATACATTTGAACAGGCAGGATTTGCCGGCTCCATTGCGCCCGAGCACACCGGTCACCCGGCCGCTTTCGGCGGTAAGGAAAGCGCTCTGAAGGACAGTGTGGGGGCCGAACTGTAAATGAACACTGTCAACGAGCATCCTGTTTGTCTTATCTGATTGCATATCCAATGTTTACCGCTATGATCATCATCAGCGCAAATGCCACAAACTCAACGATGATCGGGATCAAGTAATACTCGCAGCGGCTTATTCCAAGGTTTATGTAGAAATAAATAGAAGTCTCCTTGCGGAAGGAATGGAACAGGTACAGAATCACAGGAACGCTCAGGCTCTTCAGGAGAAGGCAGACCGACAGCGACGATGGGAAACAAATCACCAAAACGGTAGCCGCCAGCGTGACCGCGCCGGAAACCGCATATAATGCAGCTCCATACCTTCTTGAAAGTCTAATTCTCCGCAAAATATTCATTATGTGGCGTTTTTGTCTGATTCCAAAGTTAGCGAACCTTCGTCAATAAAGCAAATCGGAGGCAAGAATTAATGAATATGTCCGTATTGCCGGACAAAGTTTATATTTTTGTGCTCTGAATCGGAATATTCATACATGGGAAAAGAGTGGAACATCTACGTTGACTGGAACCCGTGGCACGGCTGCACCAAGATCAGCCCGGGCTGCAAGTTTTGCTATGTCTACAGGCAGGACGAGATGTACGGAAGCGAGATCGCAAGCAGCCTCGCCCGCAAGACGCTGGCTTTCAATCTGCCGGTCAAGCGTGGACGGGACAAGAACTACAAGATTCCGTCCGGGAAGGTTGTCTTCACGTGCTTCACTTCGGACTTCCTTCTTAAAGATGCTGACGCATGGAGGCCGGAGTGCTGGGAGATGATGAGACTGAGGAACGACTGCATGTTCTATTTCTTCACAAAGAGAATAGACAGGCTTGAGGAGTGTCTTCCTCCGGACTGGGGCGACGGGTACGACAATGTCATCGTAGGCTGCACGGTTGAGAACCAGGCAATGGCCGACTACCGGCTACCCATATTCAAATCCATGCCGATCAGGCACAAGTCCATCGTGGTGGCTCCGATGCTTGAGCGGATGGATGTATCCCCGTGGCTTGACAGCGGCATCGAGGAAGTCAGCGTCAGCGGTGAGTCCGGTGTCGGGGCAAGGCCCTGCGACTACGACTGGATCCTTGACCTGCGCTCTCAGTGCATCGACAAAGGGGTCGCGTTCCGTTTCCACCAGACAGGCGCCCACTTCATCAAAGACGGCAGAATGTACCGCATTCCCCGCCGCTTCCAACTAAGCCAGGCCCACAAGGCTGGAATCGACTTCGGCATCAATGAATATTACGCCCCGGCAAAGCCATGGAACCTCTGGGCAGAGTCGGATTATAAATAAAGTGATTGTCCACAGCATGATGAGACAAAGCATTCATTGATTGGTGTTTGGCATGAAGCGATGTCCATAATGGAAGCGATGGTTTCAAGACCGGTCGATGTAACTTTGCGGCTGAAAACAGAATGATTATGAGCACATACAAAAAATTGGACCTTGACACCTACTACAGAAAAGGAGTTTACGAAAGATTCACCAAGGTGGCAAGATGCTCCGTGTCAATCACGGACAGAATCGATGTCACCGAGCTTTATGAATATTCCAAAAGGACGGGCACGAAGTTCTACATCAACTTTCTCTACTTGCTCTCGAAGGTTTTGAACTCGCGGGAGGACTACCGGATGGCGTACCTTTGGCAAAGCGACGAAGTCATCATCTACGACCGCATCAACCCGTGCCAATACGTCTTCAACGAGGCCACAGAGACCTGCACGCCGGTGTACACTGAATATTTTGACGAATATTCCTCCTTCTACGACGCATGCCGGAAGGACATTGAATATGCCAAAGCTCATCCGGAGTTTCATTTCGATCCTGCCGGGCATCCGAACTGGTTCGATGCCTCGTTCATCCCGTGGATATCCTACGACTCTCTGAATGTTGAACTTCCTGACGGTTATCTGTACTACCAGCCGATTGTCAACTGGGGAAAATTCCGAATGGAGAATGGCCGGAAGATGATGCCGGTTACAGTCCGGATGAACCATGCGGTCGCTGACGGCTACCTGATCTCAAAGGTTTTCCATCTGCTCCAGACAGCCATTTCTGACTTCTGCGCTTAATCATCGCTCATATTCGGTGAGTGTTCGTCTCTAAGGTTATAATGTCCAGCTTTTCTTTCGTATTCACAACCTTCCTCCAAGCACGGGAGCGCATGGTCCGCACACCGGAGTCCAGTCTTTCACGCCAACGTTGTCTTTTCCATGGCTACTTCATCCTTGATTCTGTCGAATATTACACGAGCCTCTGAGGAAAGGTCTCGCTCGAGAGCCAGATACAGAAAACCGTCGGAGTCTGACGCTCTGTAAACCTTGCCGTTCAAAAGCTTAAAATAACGTTCCACAAACATTTTCAGATCAACGCCTTCCTTTGGAGTGAGGATATAAAAATCATAACGTTTGTTGAAAGTCGCGATCATGTCGTTACGGAAGCGCTTCCGTATTTTATCCTTGAAATGCTTGTCTGCTGAACATGAGGCGTATGCGCTAAGCACATACAGAAAGTTTATGTTATAGCTCTGAAGCATCAGGGTGTCCCGGTCAAACAGACGGTTGCGATAATGCTTGTTGCATGGCTTTGACCGCCTGTCAGACTCAAGACCATCATCATGACAGTCAGCCTTGCCGCCTGTGATGTACCTTGATCTAATCTGTCCTCTGACAAAGAAGTTCGGGGTGATGTTATACCCTTCTGTCAACTCGTCTCGATAGCGGAGATGCCTTGGATAGTCTCCGTCACGGTTGAAGATGTCTATATTATACTGGATGATGTTCTTGGCGTATGTAAACTGCTTGTAAAGCGACTCTCCCTGAATATCCATGTCATCAGAGTAGTACTTGCTGTCTCCTATGAAATAAATGTCTGATCCTTCTATGAGAGAGCGGTCTTCATAAATATGATCTATGCGTTTGCCGTCCCTATTGTCCTTCAGGGTACTGACATCCATTATGTCATCTCCGATTAGCGTGTCAATCATGTCCTCGAAGACAAGGTTGAAACTGTGGACGAGAAGAGCCTCCTCGCGATAGTTTCGGCCAGCCACATTCTCCGCCTTATCGAAAAAGGTGTAAAGCAACCGCCACAAAGCCACAAGTTCATCCTTGAAATACTTTCCGCGAATCCTGCGCAGCATCCTTGTGGCATTGCCGGATTCTATCATTGACCCGATACGGCCGGAACTCATGAGCGGGTAGTTGAATCTCGGTCTGAACGGAAAGCAATAGGTCTTATGAAGATAGTTCAGCACGGAATAGTACAACACGATAATCTCCTCGTCGTGGTTGACGGCCTTGTTCCTGTTCCTGAACTCGGTGTAGTACGGGACACCGTTCCTTAGAAGCGGGGATCGTCGTGAAACAGTCTTATCCCAATGTATCCTATTGTCGCCATGTGAGTTCACCATTGTGATGAATGTCAAAAGATTGCGATGTTCCTTATCGAAACGGAGCAGAGACAGGATTATGTCCAGATAGGTCTCTTGGCAGTCGCCTTTTTGGGATATCACATTCTGTATCTTGGCGTCAGAGATGATGCCGTTGCACGGATGGCGTCTCTGATAGCGAGCCAAAGCCTGATAGAGCCAGACAGAAAGCCCGAACACAATTCTGTCAAAGCCGTCCTTTTTCAATGGATTGTCGCTGTCATCAAGATTGATGATGTCATCAGGGCGATATTTCCCGAAAGCGATCTCTTTCTTGTCCGGATTGCCTTCACCCTCAAAAAGGAACACCTTGGGAAGAATGAATATGGAATCATTGATCTCTTGGGAGAAGCAATACCCGACGTACGGAATACGAACCTCGTTTCCATCCTCACTCACAAAGAAATAAGGACAAAGGCCGATTTCACGAATATACGGATAATCGTAGGTATATTCCTCAAAGAGAATCTTCATGAGATCATTCCTGAGTTGCGGCGCCACTGATCGGCGTGACGTTCAGATATTCCATGAAACCTCGAAGCAAGGTGGCGGACCGTCCTTCCTGATCGCTGTACAAGTCGTTGAACGAGAACTCCTTTCCGTCTGCATCCTTGAAGAAGGACTTGTGGCCGTACTCTTCCTTGCAGATCTCGCTCCAAAGGTAAAACATGACCTTGTTCTTGAATATAGACTCGCCGATGTCATTCTTGATGAAAAAGTTGCCAAGCTGTTTGTCCTCAGACTCACTGACTTCTTTGATCCGCCTGTTGACAGCGTGGAGGAAATCCGTCCATAAGTAGCTGCGCTCACCCAATGTGATGACAAAGCGTGATTCTGGTGAAGAATAGTCAATAGGAATATATTCCCATTCCCAACGGCGCTTGAACGCACTGTCCATCGGAAATAAGGACTGGTCTGAGGTGTTCATTGTCGCTACGATGTGGAGGTTTGCGGGAAGGCGCAGACGACCATTTCTGATTCCGCCGTTTCCGGAGCCCAGACGTTCCTCAAGATGTGCCTTCAGGGCGGAGTCAGCATTGACAGAATATTCCGAAAACCCATCCTCACCTCTGTCAAGCAATTGGAAGAGGTCTCCGAAAATCTGTGCGCAATTCCCACGGTTGATTTCTTCTATGACAAGGAATATGTCCTTTTCCGGATTGAGCCATGATTTCACGTAAGCATCGGTGAACACCTGAGGCACAAACCTGTAGGAAATACTTTCGTCCGCATTTAAGTACCCGTTTTCATCTAGCCACCTATGCAGGTTCACTATTTTATTCGCCTCTGCGCTGTATGTCTCACTAAGTCCGGCCTCAGCAAAGAAATCTTTCTTGTTATAGTTGGCGATAACTCCGTTGAAGTAGTCAATATACCTGAAAACGAACGTGTTCAGAGCCGTGACTTTGACATCAGACTCTTCATACCACCTTTTCAATTCATTGGCGAGTTCCTGTCTGGTCATCACATTCCCTGTCGGACGGAATGTCTTCAAGGAGACAGGCTTGTAAGTGCCTACAAACGACGAATAGTCACTGTCAGGATGAAATGTCGTCCTGAATATGAACCTTTCATCCACATCTTTCAGGACATTCTCCTTGATGTGATGCGACTTTCCGGTTCCTGGCGAGCCGAAATAGATGACCTGATACGGAAACGTTTGGTTGTCAGCCACTTTAAGTTCAGATGCCATAATGGTTATTGTTTAGAATAATGGGTCGATAAAT
>DCMG01000168.1:0-21306 GCA_002321335.1 Bacteroidales bacterium UBA1628
GGCACTCCGTGTACAACCTCTGCCGGAGACTCTCACGTCGCGGCCGACATCATCTGCTACATGAACGGCTACAATGACCCTCGCCGCGCCGCCTACTTCACGAAGGGCGAGTGGGATGGCTATGAATATGTCGGTATGAGGAGAGGCATCATCATTCCTGACCAGGGCAAGATCGGGCACAAGTTCTCCGGTTTCACACTTCAGGTCAACGATCCTGTCTGCTGGATCAACGCCGCCGAGGTCGCCTTCCTTGAGGCCGAGGCCGTGGCTGTGTTCGGCTACGATATGGGTGGCTCAGCCAAGGATTTCTACGAGAAGGGAATCGAGCTTTCGTTCGAGCAGTGGGGAGTCGACAACGCCTCCGCCTACATCGCCGACAACACCAGTGTCCCGGGAACCTACACGGATCCGTCAGGCTCCAACACCTATCCGGAGACGCTTTCCACGGTCACTATCGCTTGGGATGAGTCCGCTTCCACGGCCCGGAAGCAGGAGAGGATCATCACCCAGAAATGGATCGCGAACTGGCTGCTCGGCAACGAGGCCTGGTCTGACTGGAGAAGGACCGGTTATCCGGCACTAATCCCGGCCACCGACGCCGGAAACAAGAGCAATGGTGTTGTGGATTCCCGCAAGGGCGCGAGAAGAATGCCTTACCCTACAAACGAGGCTGTGTCCAACACGGAGAACTATCAGACCGCTGTCGGCACGCTTCTCGGGGGAGCGGACAATATGAGCACCCGTCTGTGGTTCGACTGCAATCCTGACAACCCGTACTACAAGAACTAACTCTAATATATTCATTCGCAATGATAAAGATAGATTTGAAGAGGACTGTTTCCGTGGTCGCCGCAGTGGCGCTTCTGGCATCTTGCTCCGACTGGACAGAGACGGAAAGCCTCAAGATAAAATACCCGGACCTCAGGACTGACAACCCTGCTCTGTACGAGCGTTACACCCAGTCTTTGAAGGACTACCGTGGGAGCGATCACAAGGTCATGATCGGCAAGTTCGACAACAAACCGACCGCTCCGGCAGGCCAGGCCGAGCATCTGAACGCACTCCCTGACAGCATTGACTATGTGATCCTTATGAATCCTGACAATCTCGGCGATGAGATTCAGAATGAGATGGCGGAGGTGCGCTCAGAGAAAGGGATGAAGGTCATGTACGAGATCAGTTATGCCGACATCATCTCCGACTATAAGACTTATGTGGAGCGGTGGAACGCCGAGCATCCCGAGACCACACCTGCCGAAGGCGAGGAATCCGCTCCGACTGACCCTACCGACACTCTGGTGGCTCAGAATCCGTTCGTGATGGATGCCGTTGCCGCTCGGCTGGAATATTTCTCTGAATATGCCTACGATGGCCTTAACGTCTCATTCACCAGCATCAATCCGCTGAGTGTCAGCGATGAGAACAAACCTGCCCTTCTTGAGAGTCAGGAAGCGTTCCTCGGCGGAATCCGTGAGTGGAGAAAGGCTAATCCGGAAGCCTCGTTCTTCTACGAAGGCACCCCTCAGTACCTCCTTGGCGAAGACGTATCCTTGATCGAAGGTACTGACTACATCATCATTCCGGCGGAATCACAGCAGAATGTCTATGGTTTCTCATACCTTGTGAACCAGACGCTGAGATTCGGGAATATCCCTTCAGACAGGTTCGTCATCGGTGTTACCACAGTTTCATTGACGGATCCAGGCGACACCAAAGGTACATTCATTGACAAAGATGACAATGGCGCACTGTTGACCGCCATCACAGGAGCGGCTTATTGGGCAATCCAAAAGACTTCTGAGTTCTCCAAGACCGGAATCTGCGTCTCCAATGTGCAGAATGACTACTATAACATCCAGTTCGTCTATCCGAATGTCCGCAAGGCCATTTCGATAATGAACCCTTCACCGCTTAATTAATGATGACAATGAAAAATATTCTGAAATACGCCATCGTTCTTCTGGCCTCCGCGCTTGTTCTGTCAGGGTGTCAGACCGAGAGCGAGAAGATGGACGAGCACCATTTCGACAACAAACTCTATCTGAACGCCTCGGCTTCCACGGATGAGATTCTCGTGAAGCAGACCGGTTCCAAGGTTGAAGTGACAAGAAGCCTTACGATCGGCACCGCTCTTGAGGCTGAATGTGACATCACCGCCAAACTTGTGGCGGCTCCGGAACTTTTGGACACCTACAAGCAGGCGTACTATGACGAGACAGCGAACATCCTTCCTTCGGAGATGTGCGAGATCTCGGATCCGGTGATGAAAATCTCCAAAGGAGCCAATGTCTCGCCTGAAGTTTCGATCACATTCACGAATCTCGATCGGCTCGACCGTGAACTGGTGTACATTATGCCGGTGAAACTGGCTGACATTCAGGGAATAGATCCTCTGGATTCCAAAACGGTAGTTTACTATGTGTTCAAGGGGGCTGCTCTGATTAACGTGGTCGCCGACCTTACGGAGAACAGAGCGTACCCAGAATGGAAGGACGGAAACGTCGTGAATGATATGACCAATTTCACACTTGAGTGTATGGTCAATTTCAACAAGTTCGGCCGTCAGATCTCCACGATAATGGGCATCGAGGGCAACTTCCTTCTCCGTGTCGGTGACGCCGGTGTTCCTGACAACCAGCTTCAGGTGGCTTGCTCGCGGAATCTTACCAGCAGCGATCTCCAGTTCGAGACAGGAAAATGGTACCATGTGGCTGTGACGTTCGCTTCTGGAAGAGTTACGGTTTATCTTAACGGTGTGGAAAAACTTGCGGGGAACAGTGGCATGTGGACAGTGAATTTTGGCGCCGCGCACAGTGACGAGTCTTCTGGCAAGCCCCGTTGCTTCTGGATAGGATATTCTTACAGTTCCGACCGCTATCTTGACGGTAAGATCTGCGAGGCCAGAATTTGGAACAGGGCTCTATCCGCCGAGGAAATCAACTCGGCTAATCACTTTTATTCGGTTGATCCTTCGTCCGAGGGGCTTGTCGCCTATTGGAAATTCGATGATGGTGCTGGCAACAAGATCAAGGACTACTCGGTCAACGGGAATGATCTCACGGTGGACTCAAATCCGGATTGGACAAAAGTATCCCTCCCATAACAACAGATCTAAAAGAAATCAAAATGAAACAATATTTGAATATTCTGGCGCTTGCCGCCCTGTGTTCCGGCTCTGTTCTGACATCCTGTGCCGATGACATTCAGATAGGCACTCTGGATGAATCCTTGTACGAGAATGTGGACAACCTCAAAGGGACTGTCCGTGACGGCTCGAACGGAAAGTCGGGCACGATTGTGGAACTTCGCAAGAAGGACTATTCGACCACTGTGGAGTTCAGTCTCCCGAGGACTCCGAAAAAGGGTGTCGATGTGACAATTTCCTTCGACGCGGACTATCTTGATGAATATAACGAGGCGCACGGCACTTCGTTCAAACTCTACCCGGCCGACAGGATTAAACTTCAGAACGAAGGAAAGATTGTGGTGGCTCCGGATGAGAAGACTTCATATTCATTGAACCTTGTGATTCCGGCGCTTGACACTGTGAATTTCGAGGCTGACCAGACATACCTTCTGCCTTTAAAGGCCGAGACAACGACTGACGGCGTGTCGATCTCCGAGAGCGAGTCGCATTGCGTCTATCTTGTGAAGAACCTTGCCGGTGACGGTCTCGCCGAGAGAAAGCCTGGTGAGAAGGAGACGTTCTTCTATTTCGAGGTGAATGACACCAACCCACTGAACGCCCTTCAGTGGAGAATGGAAGACGGTCGCTATCTGGTGAACTATCTGGTTCTCTTCGCCGCCAACATCAACTACGACAGGGAGAAAGGTGAGGTCTACATCTATACTAACCCGCAGGTTTCGTACATCCTCGCTCACAATGAGGAGGTTCTCCAGCCTCTCCGTAAGCATGGCATCAAGGTCCTCCTCGGTCTTCTCGGCAACCACGATGAGTCTGGACTTGCCCAGCTCTCCGAAATCGGAGCGAGAGACTTCGCCCGGAAGATCGCGGCGATGTGCTACGCCTACAAACTGGACGGCGTGAACTTCGATGATGAGTACTCCGACCCGCCGTATTTGTCTAATCCATTGTTTGCAAGGCATTCCACAGAGGCAGGGTCGCGTTTGATGTTTGAGACTAAAAAGGCGATGCCAGACAAATATGTGACCACATTCCAGTATGGCTCTATGGGCGGTTCTGACTATGTGGACGGCATTCCTGCCGGCTCATGGCTTGATATTGCTGTGGCGAATTATGGCGGTAGCGGAAGCCCGAGAGAGGGGATGACTCTTGCCAACTGCTCAGGTGAGTCAACAGAAATGGCTCGTGGAGGAGGCATTTCTGTGAGTGAAGCTAAATCTATCGCTGACAGCGAATATGGTTACTACATGGTGTTTGCCCCATGGGCAGCCAACAATCAAGGCAGCAAAAGCCATTTTTATTACCTAAGCAATCTTGCTGAAGGTCTGTACGGCAGCCGACTTGTCACGCCGGAGGTCTATTATCCCGCAACGCAGTCTCTTGAGACAAGACCATTTTAACTGATAATAGGATAAATGATGAAAAAATACATATTGATTCTCGTTTCGGCTGCTCTTATTCTGTTCAGCTGTACGGATAAAAATGATAATATTGTCTTCGACAGCATCGCCACGTCATCCGACACACTTAAGTTCGGTTCTGACGGCGGAACAATGGGCTTGAAAATCACCAGTTCCGGCGATTGGAGGCTTTCAGGTCTCTGTGATTGGGTGACTCCTTCCGCGACGGAAGGCAAGGATGGTGCGACAATCACTTTCACGGCTAAGCCAAGCAACAGCAAATCTGCTCAGGAGTCATTATTCAAGGTGTTTGTCGGTTCGGCGGTGAAGAAGATTGTTGTCATTTCCACACCTGCATACGTGATGGATCTCAAGTCCGAGGAAGAAGAGACTGTTGTCTGCAATGGCGGTTCTGCCAATGTCAAGCTTGTCACCAATGTCCCTGATCTTGAATTTGAATATTCAGGAGACGGTGCTGATTGGATTTCATTTTCGCAGAGATCCGATGCTTTCGGGATGACAAAACTTCAGTTCAATGTGAAAAAGTCCGATCTTTTCAAAAGCAGGGAGTCTGTCGTCACGATCAAAGGTGAAGGTAAGTCGGTAAATGTCAAGTTTGTACAGTGTCAGCGTGACACTATCATCGTTGAAGGAAACAGGGCTGTGTATGACCTTGCTTCAAGGGATGTTGAGCTTAGGATGAGGACAAATATTGACTATGATGTTGATCTTGCAGCCTGGATGACCTATGTAGGAGAGACAGTCGGTGCTATAGGGGCTGACGGCCTTACTGAGAAGACGCTGAGGGTTCATCTGGATGAAGCAGCGGCAAGCCGCTTATTCGCTGTGAAGATTTCAAAAGGAAACACAGAATATGTCAGATATATAATCAAGCAGCAGACACCGAATCCGGTTCTTGTGAATATTCCTGATGCGGTGCTACGTATGAAACTTGCAGAACTCGGCTGGGTTCTTGGTGATGAGAGTAGTGATGAGTGTGAACTTATAGAGCAAGGACTTGTAGGAACATCTCTCAATATCTCAAGTTCAGGCAGTTTTGATACTATCAATATTCAGGATCTGACTGGCTTGGAGGCATTCCCTAGACTTGAGGAACTTACATTGGCCGGTTTGACGGCAACATCACTTGACCTCTCTTTGGTCAGAACTCTCAAAACATTGAAGGCTAATAGAGTCCATCATCTTGCCTGGCTTAAGGTTGGAGAAAATCTTAAGGATGTTGACTTTACGGGGGAGTATTATGATTATTTTGAGGTCACTCAACTTTCAATCGCTGGTCCTGGTGTTGAGACTATTAAAGCCAACAGTTCTTCGTACTATATTTCCATCGGTGATGAGAAATTGGCAACCATCAATGTTACAGGATGTCCTGCGCTGAAGACTCTTCAAGCCAAGAGAGAATGCGATATGTTTGGGATGATCGACTGCTGTCTGAACACAATCTACGTCACCGCCACCCAAAAGGCCGCCATCGATGCCGAAACCCTCACCGTCGAGAAGTCCGACAAGACATCGATTGCGGTGAAGTGACGGACTATGCGTGGCGGCTTCCCAAGGCCGCCGTGCATCTCGCATCCCGGAGTTTGCCGTGGAGTCTAAACTCCGGACAATCAGTCGATAACATGCACGTCCTCCTGCCCGTTTCGGGTGGGAGGATGTTCTTTTAATATATTCATTAATAGCTCCTTGCCCTCCACGGCTTTGGAAACGCTGCTTTTTTTGGGGGCGGTCGTCCCAGCGGCTTAAGTGCGTGCTAAGTGCAACGCCTAAAGTGATTCGACCTCCTCTAGGGCAAGCCCGGTGCATGAGGCTATTGTTTCGGTGTCGATTCCTTTGGTTTTCATCGCCAGAGCGATCTTCCGTTTACTTTCCTGTAGTCCCTCTTCTCTTCCTTTCCGCAGCCCTTCCTGAACCCCTTCCCACCTTGCGTAGTTGATGGAGTTGATCCTGTCGCGTTCCGTCATCATATCCTTTTCGTATTGAATGGTTTCCTCTGGCGTGAAGTTGGCTCTTGCCGATGCCTCGAAATAGGTCTCATAGGCTCTGTTGCCCCTGGCCCAGTCTGGCATCGCATCCATCTCCTTTGACCCCGTCAGCAAAGATAACCAATAATCCGTCTCGTTGGTTATTTCTCTGGATGATTTTTTGAAAGCTGTCAGGTCGAAGAAGTGGAACTCGGGACTTGCCGGCAGCCGGTGACCGCTGGCCTCGTCAACAGTGTAGTAGTGAAGGTCGTACCTGTCGCTGATGCCCGTGACTGCCTCCGAGGCGAAGTTCAGGAAGGCGATCGCGTACGTCGAGTGTAGGTTGTACTCGTTCGAGCCGACTACGCCCTCCAGCTGGGCGATGACCTTGGCCGTGTAATAGACCATTCTCTCCAGGAATGTGACCTGTTTGGCGTTCTGCATCTCCACAATGAAGTTGTTGTCCATGTCATCGGTGGCGAGCACGTCTATAACGCACTTCTTGTCGTCCTTGTTCTCCGGGATGATCTCCGTGTTGAGGAATGAGACATCCACAATGTTGACATCCTTGATGATGCTGTTGAGCAGCCCGATGGTCGCGTCCTTGAACCTCTCGGTCCCGAAGATCCTCTTGAACGCGAAGTCGATTGTCGGATCCGCATAGATGTTCTTTGTCTTCATAGCAAATCTGGTTTTTAACTCCGACAAAGCTACGGAGAACTATCTGTGGAACAAATTATTCAACGGATAATGTGCGGAATCGCCAACTGAAGCCATTCTGTGGCAATATTCAAGGTGGTATTAGTATGGCAATTTCAGGAAAAACTCCGTCCATCCTGTCTGGCCTTTATACTATGCCATTGAACTCTATGTTATTATATCTTACCATAGAAACATTATTACATCGTGATGCCTAACGGATTGTCTGTTAGTATATTCGCAAATCCTGCCAGTCAATTTTAGAGGGCGGAAATCCGCAATCGCTTGAAAACTAAGCTGTGACGTTCCACTTGTTGATATTAAGTTTGTTACAGATTGTCGCCAGCCAGATTTGGAGGTCGGGAATCCACAATTGGTTGAAAATCAGATGGTGACGTTTCATTTATTGACATTCAACTGGTTGCGTGGCGTTGCCGGTCACTTCGACAGGCTCAGTGAACATTGGTTTCATAACCGTAACTCTGGCCTCCACAACTCTATAGGCCAAAAAGGTTTGGGATTCTAATTATTATGCGTAATTTTACGAAAAATTTGAACCACATAATTGAGTATGCGTATAAATATGACGCTTATCGCGGCGATTATATTGCTTTTTGTTATTCTGCCCGCTTCGGCGCAGGACGGTAATTTGGTGAATATCGGGCTGCAGGCCAGAGTGGATTATCAGCGGGAGTATCTGGACGGCGATGCCGTCAAGGACAACTGCGGATTCAAGGGCAAGAATGTCAGCATCCTGATAAACGGAGAGTTCAACGAACATTTCTCCTACAACTACCGCCAGCGGCTCTACCGAGGCCACGGCAGCGAGAGTTTTTTCAATGCCACAGACTTCCTGTACCTTACCTACAGGCCGGACGAGCACTGGAGTTTCTCCGGAGGCAAGCAGATAGTCGAGATAGGAGGCTATGAATATGACCTTGCTCCGATCGACATCTATTTCCTCTCTGAATATTGCAGCAACATCACCTGCTACCAGATGGGAGTGAATGCGGGATATTCATTCGACGGGGGGAAGGATATGCTTCGGATTCAATTCTGCCAGAGTCCGTTCCGGCAGGAGAACAGCGATATGTATGCCTACAACCTGATGTGGAACGGCTCGCACGGCTGCTTCGACTCAATCTGGTCGCTTAATATGATTGAATACATTCCGGGCAAGTTCATCAATTATCTCGCTCTTGGCAACCATTTCACTTTCGGTAAACTCACGGTTTTCGCTGATTTTATGAACCGGTCGCTCGTGGACAATATGTCCTTTCTGAGGGATTTCACGGTCATCGGAAAGGTGGCATATTCATTTAATGAGAGACTGAATTTGTTCGGCAAGGCCAGTTATGACCGGAATGACCTAGATGAGGGAGGGGATTGGTGTGTGATGCCTGGGACTTCGATGGGAAGAATAGGCTGCGGCGTGGAATATTTCCCGCTTGCAGACAGGCGGATCCGCCTGCATGCCACATTGTGCCATACATTCGGTGACAACGGCAATCGAGCCGGAGCCTTGCTTGCAGACCAGCAGATCGCCAGCGTCGGCCTCACATGGAGGATGAGTCTGCTCAAACGCTAATCAATGAATATTCCGCTTCAACAGCGTTAACAAACCAGTTATGAATAAGACCAAAAGAAAGTCTTTCAGCCCTGCTTTGAACGGGGTGATCTGCCTTGTCATCGTCATTGGTTTCTTCGCCTATCTGGGCGTTTCGATGGGCATGGCCAACATGCTCAACACAGTGATGAAGACCGCTCATGACCTGCTGATCAACACTGTGTTCTACTTGATGTCCATCTGTGTTCTGATGGGTGCCCTTAGCCGTCTTTTCGCGGAGTTCGGGGTTGTCTCCCTGCTGGAGAAACTGCTGCGCCCCCTGATGAAACCGCTGTTCAACCTTCCTGGTGTTGCCTCGCTTGGGGCAGTGATGACATTCCTGTCGGACAATCCGGCAATCATCTCGCTGTCCAAGGACAAGCGGTTCAGCAAGTATTTCAAGAAGTACCAGCTGATTTCCCTGACCAATTTCGGAACGGCTTTCGGAATGGGGCTCATCGTTATAGTCTTCATGATGGGGCAAGGCTTCTTCAAAGAGTCTTTAGTAGGCCTTTTCGGAGCTTTCTGCGGTTGCATTGTCTCCACTAGGCTGATGCAGAGGTTCACGCTGAAGGCTTATCCTCAGTACCTTACGGAAGAAGCCTGCGATGGCCTTGAAGAAGAGGAGGCCGAGGAAAAGGAAGAAGAGAAGAAATCTCTGTTCACCAGGATTCTGGACTGTCTTCTGGATGGTGGCCGTTCGGGAGTCGAGGTGGGCATGTCCATCATCCCGGGAGTGCTGATCATATCAACTTTCGTGATGATCCTGACATTCGGCCCTTCGGCCTCAGGCGCTTACACTGGTGCCGCCTACGAGGGAGTGGAGATCCTTCCATGGCTTGCCGACAAGATTGATTTCGTCTTCAAGGCACTGTTCGGATTCAATGATCCGCACCTTGTGGCGTTCCCGATCACCTCACTTGGTGCGGTCGGCGCGGCTCTCAGCCTTGTACCTAACTTTGTGGCGAATGGTTGGGCCGACGGCAACGCCATCGCGGTCTTCACTGCCATCGGAATGTGCTGGAGCGGATTTCTCAGCACTCATACAGCTATGCTTGACTCATTGGGGTACAGGGAGTTGACTCCAAAAGCCATCTTAGCCCACACTATCGGAGGTCTGGCTGCGGCTTTCGTCGCCCACTGGGTGTACGTTCTGGTCTCCTTGCTTTAATTTTCGGTCTGTCTCTGACACTTAGGCGCTTCGACAAACTCAGCAACCTACTATCTCATTTTCCCGAGATTGAACGATATTCCGAAGTTGACGTTGGTGTTCAGCTTGCCGTAAGGATAGAGAATCCCCTCGTCAGCCTTTGCGAAATCGAACGTCAGATGGTCGGATCCGATGAATATGTTGAATCCGGGAACATGGATCCCCATCACGGCTCCGACCGTCGAACCGAACTTGGACACCGCATAGTTGACACCGCAGCTGAACCATTTCGCCGGCTTGAGGTTCGCGAACAGTCTGGCTTCTGTCCATGTGAAAACCCCATTGATGTTGGTGGAACTGAGAAGTCCGGCTGAAAGTCCCTTGTAGAATGGCATGGTGTATTCCACGCCCGCGTTGACTGTGGCGGCTATCATTCCGCCGTCGGTTCCGTCCTTTTCGGTTCTTCTGAAATCGAACATGTCCGCCACATCATCGGTCAGGTCATCGAACTGGTTCTTGAGTGAATTTTCCTTGTCGCCGTCAAAAGAGACGTTGTCGAACCCGTCGAACGACCAGCCTTCGCCGCTTGTCTGAGCCACTGTGGTATTCCTCCAGGACATATAGCCTAAATCGTTCACAGCCAAAGAAACCTTGAGGCCGTCGATGATTTCCAGTTCAGCGCCCAGATCGATGGCCGCTCCGAAACCGCTGATGTAAGATCCGTCACGGACATCTATGTTGTCGAAATCAAGCATGTCCCTGTCTTTGTCAGTTACTGTTCCGCTTTCACCCTTCGTCGGAATATTCATGAAAGATGACGACTTCAGAATTCCATGTGATTGGATAGACCATTTGTCCTCGGTCATCTGGATGTTCATTCTGTCGATGTTCGCCTCCACATTGGCCGCTCCCGCGAGAAACTTGACTCTCGCTCCCACGTTCAGGCGTTCTGTGACGCTGCGGCTGTAGCCTAAAGCGAATTCCACCCTGCTGTTTATCTTGGCCGAAAGATCGGATATGTCGTAATGCTGGAACTGCCCTGCGTTCTTCATGAAGTCAAAGAGGCTGTATGGCAGATTGACAGCCACGCTTGTCCTCATGTTGACATCGAACGAGAAGAATGATTCATTCCGGCGTATGCCGAATGACATCAGGGAAATCCTGTTGTCCAAATTGAGCTGGTTGTCTGCGCTCAACTTGCCGAGAAACTCGTTTGCAGGAACGGCAGAGTTCATGAAAGTGGTGAGCTTACCGTCAACAGGGTAAAGGAAAGTGCTGACCCCCATGTTGCTCTGGGTCTCCAGATTGAAGGAACTCAGAATAGGAACCGCAAAGTAACTGGTTGCCGACGAGAACGCAGGGTTGAACTGATGCCTGTGGTTGTAGCCTTCGAGGAAATATGTCGATCGGAAGGTCTGCTGCGCGAAGACGTTGCCGGCGGCAAGCGCCATCATGATGAATATGATTGTCTTTTTCATTTGTCTCGGAATATGTTACGATTATTTCTGTGATGAATCCTGGCTGTCGCCGATCCGCTTTGTCAGAGTTCCGTGGTGACTGATCCCTGGATCTGTATCTTCATGTTTTCCAGCCTGACGCCCTGATTCTCGTTCAGGCAGACACCTTGATGTTCGCTGTCTGTCCCTGAGGCGCTCAAGTTCAGCCTGACTCCGTCCAGTCTCCTCATGTCATCAGCTGTGGCCTTGAGGTTCAGGCTCATCGGATTCCGGCTTGGATTCTCGATACTGCCGGCCGAGATGTTCCCGTCAATCTCTATCGCGATCCCAGGGATGACTTTGGCGTTTTTGTCAATGGCTGTGGCCGTCAATCTTATGCCTAAAGGAATCATGTTCACGAAATCGAAAGCCACATCGGCGCTATTGATATCGAAGTCCTTGCCGCCGCCGTCCTCGGGGTTGAAAGTATCGTTCCAACCGGTGAAGTCCGTGCTGTAGTCGAATCTCAACCCGCTTCCGAACGCCAGAGGCGCGATGATGTCGTAACTGCAATAGAACGAATAGTCCTTGCCTGTCTGCACGGTGACGAACTCGTCCTTTACCTTGACATCGACATTCGCTATGCCGATCCGTTCAGGGACGTTCTTCACGATGTCCGACAGGTTGGGCACCTTGATGTTGGAGTAACCGTCAGGGGCGTTCTTTCCGGTGCGCGAGAGGAAAATCCTGCTTGTCTTTCCGGCCTCTATGCCGATTTCCTCCGTGGCCGCACCCTTGCTTCCGATGTGTACGGTGTTCTTCAAGTCTCCCTTGTAGGACTCAAGGTCGGCGTCAAGCGTCAGCGCAAGCGGGCTTCCGTTGCCGACAAACAGCATTGCCTGAGGGTCGTACAGATCCAGTACGGTTCCGTCACCATTCACGAAATCAGGAAGTGTCCCGACATTGACCGTCAGAGGTTTGATGTTTATCTTAGGGTCGGCCTTGATTGTCGCGCCGCTCACGTCAACGGAACCGATGGCTATGCTGACATCCACCTGGATCTTTTCCGGAATGGAGGAGAACGTGCGGCCAAGATCGTCGGAGAGCATCTTCACATCGAATCCTGAGATTTCGATGCCATCGTTGACGGTGATCCTGTGCTTGTCCCCGAGAAAACCCTGACCGGCCGGCATCCTGTCAAAATCGATACCGGTGATTTCAAGGCTGACGGATCTTGGCGATTTCCCGACAGCCACCGGATCAAAATTCAGGATATTCCTTTCCTTGTCGAATGAGAACTTGACATCGCTGTTCCCCGTCGTGACCTTTCCGATCCTGAGATAGTCCGGGAAGTCTAAGGAAAGCCCGGAGACCGTGGCCTTGCCTACATTTGTCCGGAAGGAGATTGTGCCGGACGCCTTCCCTGTCACGTCCTTCACATCGATGATCTCCTCCGGAACCGCCTCGTCGATGACGACCGGAGTCGATGATTGGTTGAAGCGTCGTGTGATTGCCAGACCTGACGGCAACGGCATTTCAGGATATACGATGCCCAACTCGCCCATGATCTGCGAACGGTTGATGTCGGCCACGAAACCGCCCTCGTTCACAAGGTCCTTGGTGAAGGAGACTGAAGGCACAGAGAATGTCGTCTCTGTACGGTTGCCGGACAGAAACAGGGAATAGTCTCCGTTCATGCCTACGGCCAGCACTCCCATGCTGTTCTCGTCAATGTCCAGAAGATCCGAGATCAGAATGGTTTCAGAGTTCCCTATCGGAGCGCAGATATTTCCTTCGATGCTTATTGTCTTGTCGATATCCTTGGTCAGGTCGTAATCTTCATTGACACAAGAAATGAGTGCGGCCGTAATCGCTAACGCTGATGCCGCTGACAGCGCTGATTGGGTTAGGAATGACATAAATAGATGGTTTTCAGCAACCGACATTAAATTTCGGAGACAAATTTAAGAAAAAAACAGAAGATAGTCAATGAAAAGCTGTGTGAAAATGCCTATTTTTGCATTATATGGACATGATTCAGGCAATCGAGATCTTCGCGCTTGTGACGGGCGTTCCCTACATAGTTCTGGAGGTTCTCCAGAAGAATGCCATGTGGTACTTCGGAATCGCCACCGGGCTTGCGTGTGCATATTCATTCGCGGCGCAGAATCTTTGGTCGAACATGGCCCTGAACCTATATTACGCAGTGATGTCGGTCTGGGGGCTTTGTCAGTGGAGAAAGGACAGCAGGGCGCTTGCCGAGACCGGATGCGGTCCGGACACTATGGTACATCTGGGGCGGATGGACGGAAAGACGGCGTTGTGGAGCGCTGCCATTTTCGTGGCAGGGACAGCCTTGCTGGTCTGGATTCTCCGCGCTTTTGGCGGTTCCAGCACCTGGCTGGACGCTGCTTCGGCTATGATGTCAGTGGTGGCGACCTACTGGCTCGGCCGCTCGATTCCGTACCATTGGATCATTTGGATCATCGCGGACGTCATTCTTGTGGCTATGTGTTTCATGGAGGGACAGTATTGGCTGACGCTTTTGTATCTGGGCTATGTGGCGGCTGCGGTGTACGGTTTGTTCCACTGGCTTCGCAAAGGGAAATATGTTAACTGATAATCAATGAATATGGCTGATTTTTGCAAGAAATTTCTTTGTGCGGCGCTGGCCGCTTTTGTGGCGGCAGTGTCATCCGCGCAGGATAAGAAAATCGTCTACAGTGACGCGTCTGCCTTTCCGCTGTACGGAAAGTGCATAGAGGAAACATCCGCTCGTTACGAGCGTCTGCCGATGGAATTCAAGGACACCATAAGGAAATCAATGTGGGATCTCGGCCGTAACTCGGCAGGTCTTTACATCCGTTTCCGGTCCAATTCATCAAAGGTCTGCGCCCGGTGGAAATCTACCAGCCCTCGTCAGTATATGCCTCACATGGCGGACGCCGGCGACAGCGGCTTGGATCTTTACATCCTTACCGAAAAGGACGGATGGCGTTTCGCCGGAAGCGGCTTTGAGTGGGGAGGGCGCGACAAGAACGTCAAGAACAAGACTCTTGTCGCGAATATGGATCCTCTGATGAGGGAATATATGCTCTATCTTTCCCTGTACAACGGAATAGATGAACTCGAAATCGGTGTCGATGAAGGCTCTGTGATAGAATCTCCGGCTGTGGAAAGCCCTAAGGTTGAGCGTCCTGTTGTTATGTACGGGACGAGCATTCTTCAGGGAGGTTGCGCGTCCCGTCCCGGAATGGCATTCACGGCGATTCTTGGACGAAAACTCGACAGGGAAGTCATAAACCTTGGCTTCAGCGGCAATGCCAAACTGGATTACGAGATCGCCGAATATATCACCCGGGTTTCCAATCCCGGGCTGATCGTGCTGGATTATGTCCCGAATTCCACCGCCGATCTGATCGATGAGAGAGGGGAGAGGTTCTTCAGGATCATAAGGGACGCCTTCCCGGATGTGCCGGTGATATTTGTGGAGGATCCGACATTCCCGCACACCAGGTTTGACCGGGAGGCGTTGGAAGATGTCACTTCCAGGAACGAGGCTCAGTCCGCCCTTTATAAAAAATTAAAGAAATCTGGAGAAAAGAGGCTGTACTATGTTTCGACAGAGGGCCTGATCGGAGAGGATGGAGAGGCCACCGTGGATGGTATTCATTTCACCGACCTTGGAATGATGCGCTACGTTGAGAAGGTTCTGCCTGTGATGAGGAAGGCATTGGGAAAATAGAAATATTCAGAGGAAAGAAGTATCTTTGCAGAATGAGGATGACCACGTTTGACCGTGGATCCGGAAATGTTTTGGTTATGATCATTATAATTGAAAGCGGTGCGACAAAGACTGACTGGTGCGCCGCGGCGCCGGGCAGAGAGCCGATCAAAGTTAGGACTGCCGGGATGAATCTGGCCACAATGCCGCTGGATGTCATCGAAGGAATCGTCAGGGAGGCGGTAGCCGCCTTCAGGGAAAAAGGACTTTCCGAGGATGTGGCTGAAGTCCATTTTTATGCCGCGGGACTGATTGTGGCCGAGGGCGAGAGGATTCCGCGGCAGGCTCAAGAACTGGACAGGGTTCTTAAATCATTGTTTCCGGTGGCCGAGATGGAATATGCCTCCGACCTTCTTGCCGCCGCCCGTTCGGTCTGCGGCCACAGGCCTGGAATCGCAGCCATTATGGGAACCGGGTCGAACAGTTGTCTGTTTGACGGGACAAAGGTGGTGAAAAATGTCCGCTCCGCCGGCTACATTCTCGGTGACGAGGGGGGAGGCGCAAGGCTTGGAAGACTGTTCATGTCTGACTTCCTGAAAGGACTCGTGCCAGAGCCGGTCTCCGGCGAGTTCGCCGGTGATTTCAAGGTGGACTACATGACGGTTGTGCAGAATGTCTATCGAGGCGAGGCTCCGTCAAAGTATCTCGGATCGTTCGCCCCGTGGATTCTGGAAAGGTATGAGACGAGCGAATATGTCCGCGGCCTGGTCGATCAGAATTTCAAGGACTTCATCGAGAGGGCGCTTACCCAGTATGGTCTGGACCGGTATCCGGTCGGTGTCGTGGGCGGTTTCGGCTATGCGAACAGGGCGATACTTGAAAAAGTGGCTGAACCCTATGGAATAAGATTCTCGACGATAATTTCCACCCCTGTGGAAGGCTTGGTGAGATATCATCTTGACAGAAAGTGATTTAACAAAATCCGGGCAAAATCCCGGACACGGATTTTCTTTATGGAAGACAATAGGACGACTGAACAGGCTTCACGGTACGACCATCTTGAGAAGATGTCTACAAAAGAGTTGCTGGATGCGATCAACACTGAGGACAGGACCGTGCCGGTCGCTGTGGCGGGTGCGATTCCTCAGATTAAGAAGTTGGTTGACGGAATCGTGGAGAGAGTGCCTCTCGGGGGGCGTGTTTTCTATCTGGGAGCCGGCACCAGCGGCCGTCTGGGCATCGTCGACGCATCGGAGATTCCTCCGACCTACGGAGTGCGTGACGTGTTCATCGGCTTCATGGCCGGGGGCGACAAAGCCATCAGAGACGCTGTGGAAGGCGCGGAGGACGAGATGGACGGAGGTTGGAGAGACCTTCAGGCATATTCCCCGACAAAAAATGATGTGGTGGTGGGTATTGCCGCGTCCGGAACCACGCCTTATGTCATCGGGGCTCTGAAAACGGCGCGTGAGCATGGCCTTCTGACAGGTTGCATCACTTGTAACGAGAACTCTCCTGTGGCTTCGGCAGCCGAGATTCCTATCGTTGTGGTCGTTGGCCCTGAGTTCGTGACAGGAAGCACCAGAATGAAGGCCGGTACAGCCCAGAAGCTTGTCTTGAATATGATCTCGACGGTCTCTATGATCCGTCTGGGGCATGTGAGAGGCAGCAAGATGGTGGATATGCAGCTGACGAACCACAAACTAGTGGACCGTGGAGTCAGGATGATCATGGATGAGACCGGCATCGAGGACTATGACCTTGCCCGCAAGCTGTTGCTTGAGTATGGTCAGGTCCGCGCCGCCGTGAACGCTTACCGGAAGGAAAAGAAATGACAGCCCCGGAGACATTCCCGTCAAAACTTCTGGAGGATGCTGTGCAGGCCATCGGCTCCCTCCCGGGAGTCGGCAAGCGCAGCGCTTTGCGTCTTGCCCTGCATCTGTTGCGGCAGCCAACGGAGAACGTGCACCATTTCGCTGACTCCATCGTCAAGATGAGGGACGAGGCGAAGTACTGCCGGCGGTGTTGGATGATTTCCGATGAAGACATCTGTCCGATCTGTGCGGACAAGTCCCGTGATCACAGGACAATCTGTGTCGTGGAGAATGTCCGTGACGTGATGAGCATCGAGAACACCGGGCAGTACCGGGGAATCTATCATGTTCTGGGCGGCATCATCTCACCGATCGCCGGTATCGGACCGTCAGACATCACTGTCTCGCAACTTACAGACCGGGTGCGTTCCTTGGCCACTTCCGGAGAATTAAGACCGGAGGAAATCGAAGTCATACTTGCCTTGAGCGGGGATGTTGAAGGGGAGACGACATCTTTTTATATTTACCGGCAGATATCTTCCTATGGCGTGAGGGTCTCTTCCCTTGCCAGAGGCCTTGGATTCGGTGATGACCTTGAATATGCCGACGAGCTCACGCTCGGACGCTCGATTGTCAACCGTCAGACATTCAAGCCTTGATTATCCTTGAAGAATATAATCTGTAACCTTTATAAAACGCTTGCTTGACAATGCTGCTACCAATACTTGAATCACTGCTTCTGGCGGTGTCCCTTTGCGCTGACTGCTTCGCCGTCTCAACTTGCTCAAGTGTCACCCTCAAAGGAATATCCTGGAGAAAGATTCTTCCGATCGCTTTCGTGTTCGGAGTCGTCCAGACCGCTCTCATGGCGCTGGGCTGGCTGTTCGGCGACATATTCGTGGGACATATTCATAAAATAGCCGGTTTCATCGGTTTTCTGCTGCTGCTTTACGTGGGAGGTTCCATGATTTGGGAAGCCGTGAAGAACGAGGATGAGGCCCGTGACCTTAACGGCCTGAAGAATGTCATCATCGGAGCTGTCGCGACCAGCATCGACGCTTTCGCCGTCGGAATCAGCCTTTCGATGGGCTTTGTTCCGCTCGGCAAGATGATGATGAATCTCGCCGCGGTGTTCGCGGTGACGATGCTCTCTGTGATAGGCGGAATGTTCGGCGGACAGAAGATCGGCCAGAAGTTCGGCCGCCCGGCCGAAATCATCGGCGGGTCGGTTCTGATTCTTATAGGCCTTAACATTCTGTTGGGATTTATTTAGGAATATTTTTGCCTTTTTTAACGAAAATATTCCTACTTTTGTAAGTTGACTTCTCCGTAATGTCAGCGAATTGAAGTGGAACCTTTCCCACGCTCGGGCCGGGAATAATACAGGAAGAGTATGATCGCGATTTTCTACAGACTGAACGGCAATCTGTTGGTTTCCCAGTCTGAAACGGAGCTTTCCAAGATGAAACGGGACGATGTCCTTTGGATTGACATCCTTTCTCCGTCGGGAGAGGAGAAACACACTGTGGATGAGTTCCTTGGAGAAGAGATCCAAAGCCGCGCCCAGGCCGAGGAGATCGAGAGTTCATCCCGTTTTTCCGAGACCGAGAACGCGATCTTCGCCAACACCAACTTCCTGATGCCTGGACCGGAGGACTACTCGATGGAGGCGGTTTCCTTTACTTTCGTGGGAAATTGCCTGACGACATTGAGGGATGTTCCGCTTCGAAGTTTCACGGAACTTCAGCGCAGGATCGTCGCGATGCCTCAGTCCTACCCGAACGGCTACACGGTTTTCGCCAGCATCATGGACCAGCGTGTCGATCTGGACGCCGACATGATCGAGCTAATGAGCAAGGAAATCTCCCAGTATAGTAAGCGAATCAACCAGCAGGAAGACATAGACGAGGATTTCCTTCTGGATATCAATCAGTTGCAGGAAAACACAATGCTTGTGCGCGAGAACATAGTCGACAAGCAGCGCCTGATCTCCAACATGCTTCGCAGTGACAAGTATCCGAAAGATCTTCACCGGCGTTTCTCCGTCTTGCTTCAGGACATCAATTCCCTGATCAACCACACGAATTTCGGCTTCGAGAGGCTGGAGTATCTTCAGGACACTGTTGTCGGTCTCATCAACCTGGACCAGAACAAGATAATGAAGATATTCACGCTTGTCTCCGTCCTCCTTATGCCTCCTACTTTGGTGGCGAGTTTCTACGGGATGAACGTGCCGATGCCGCTGATGGACAAGGGATGGACTTGGGTGCTGCTGCTCGGTGTCATGCTGCTGACGGTCGCTCTGGTGATGTTCCTGTTCAAAAAGAACAAACTGCTGTAAAATATTCCTTTTTTCTTATTGTGAATCAGATAATTTTGCCTATTTTTGCACGCCTTTTGACCGGCCGTGCCTTTTAGGTGTGTCCGGTAGGGCGTAAAAATATTGTTAAACAACTAGTTATCTTTAATTACCATTATGGCAGAAGAAACACAGAAAGTAGCCGAGGAAGCTAAGGTAGAGGCTCCTGTTCAGGAAGCCCCTAAGGCTGAGGCTCCGGCAAAGAAGACCTCTCTCAACGCATCCGTCGCTCCGGACAAGTTCGATTGGGACGCGTTTGAAGGCAGCGCCGAGATCTACGGCGGCGAGGACAAGAAATCCATCGAGGACGCTTACGACCAGACCCTCTCCAAGGTTGTGGAGAACGAGGTTGTCGAGGGCACAGTCACCGCCATCTCCAAGAGAGAGGTCATCGTCAACATAGGTTACAAGAGCGAGGGTGTCATCCAGGCTCCTGAGTTCCGTTACAATCCAGACCTCAAGGTTGGTGACAAGGTTGAGGTTTACGTTGAGTCCGCTGAGGACAAGAAAGGCCAGCTCATCCTTTCCCACAAGAAGGCACGCGCCCTCAAGTCTTGGGACAGGGTCAACGAGGCGTTCAACAACGACGAGATTGTCAAGGGCTTCGTGAAGACCCGCACAAAGGGCGGCATGATCGTCGATGTCTTCGGAATCGAGGCGTTCCTTCCTGGCTCTCAGATCGACATCAAGCCTATCCGCGACTACGATGCTTATGTCAACCAGACAATGGACTTCAAGATCGTCAAGATCAATCAGGAGTTCCGCAATGTTGTCGTTTCCCACAAGGCTCTTCTCGAGGCCGAGCAGGAGCAGCGCAGGGCTGAACTCATCAGCAAGCTTGAGAAAGGTCAGATTCTTGAGGGTACTGTCAAGAACATCACCAACTACGGAGTCTTCGTTGACCTCGGCGGTGTTGACGGTCTCATCCACATCACTGACCTGTCTTGGGGCAGGATCGACAACCCTGAGGAGGTCGTTTCCCTCGACCAGAAGATCAAGGTTGTCGTCAAGGAGTTCGATCCTCAGCAGAAGAGAATCGCCCTTGGTTACAAGCAGCTTACTCCTCATCCTTGGGACAACCTCGACGCCAACATCAAGGAGGGCGACGTTGTCAAGGGTAAGGTTGTGCTCATCGCTGACTACGGTGCTTTCGTAGAGATTGAGCCTGGCGTGGAAGGACTTATCCACGTGTCTGAGATGTCTTGGTCTCCAAGACTCCACAGCGCTCAGGAGTTCCTCAAGGTGGGTGACGAGGTTGAGGCCAAGGTCCTCTCCATCGATCGTGAGAACAGAAAGATGTCCCTCGGTCTGAAGCAACTCACTCCTAACCCTTGGGAGAGCATCCGCGACAAGTACCCTGTAGGTTCTGTTCACAAGGCTGTCGTACGCAACATCACCAACTTCGGTGTGTTCGCCGAGCCGGAGGACGGAGTTGAGGGACTCATCCACATCAGCGACCTCTCATGGAACAAGATCAAGCATCCTTCAGAGCTCGTGTCCCCTGGTGATGTCATCGACGTTCAGATCCTTGACTTCGACGAGGCCAACCACAAGCTCAGCCTTGGTCACAAGCAGCTCACCCCTAACCCTTGGGACGCCATCGAGGAGAAATATCCTGTAGGCTCAACCGTTGAGGGAACGGTAGCTTCCCTTACCGACAAGGGCGCCAACATCAAGCTTGATGGTGACGACGAGGGCTTCGCGTTCAGCCGTGACCTCATCAAGGAGGACGGCAAGCAGGCTGTTGTGGGCGAGAAGCTTCCGTTCAAGGTCATCGAACTCAGAAGAAGCACTCGCAGAATCCTTCTCTCACACGTTAGAACATACTCTGAGGCCAAGGCCGAGAAGGTGGCCGTAGAGGCTGACAACACAAAGAAGGCGGTCAAGAAGATCAATTCCAACCTGGAGAAGACCACCCTCGGTGACATCAGCGAGCTCGCCGCCCTCAAGGACAAGTTCGAGAAAGGTGAATAATCCATGGATTTTAC
>DCMG01000168.1:21367-27234 GCA_002321335.1 Bacteroidales bacterium UBA1628
CCCCGGAAGAAATCAGAGCGCTCAGGTACTTTCTGTACATGGGCGCTCATTTTTGATAGACTGCGGAGAGGGTGTTCAGACGCGCCTTCAGGAGAGCCGCATATCTCTGTTGAAGATTGACTCGATCTTCATCTCGCACATCCACGGGGATCATGTCTTCGGACTCTTCGGACTGCTTTCCACGATGGGAATGCTCTCCCGGATGACTCCGCTGAACATCTACGCCCCGGTCAGCTTCGGCCCTATCCTTAGATTCTTCCTTTCCTATTACGGTGAAGGAATCCCATTCGAGATCAGGCATATTCCTATGAATATGAAGGCTCCGGAAATGATCTACCATACCAAATCCCTTGAAGTCTACGCTTTCCCGCTCAACCACAAGATCGAGACTTTCGGCTGGCTTTTCCGGGAAAAGGAGCCTCAGATGAATGTCAAAAAGTGGAAGATTGATGAATATGCCCTCTCGCTCACCGAGATTGGCGCTGTGAAGCGCGGCGAGGATGTGGTCCGTGAATATCCTGACGGCTCCACCGAGATTCTCCAGTTCGAGGAACTTGGCTACAAACCGTACATTCCCCGCTCGTTCGCATATTGCAGCGACACCGCCCCGTTCCCGGAACTGTCATCTTGGGTAAAGGGCGTTGACCTGCTCTATCACGAGACAACCTACACTGCCGACTTGGCAGACCAGGCGGCTGCCAGGCATCATTCCACGACCCTGCAAGCCGCTCAGTGTGCTCTGGATGCCGGCGTTGGGAAACTCGTGATCGGACATTATTCCTCGAGGTGCAAGGACATTTCCAAGTACGAGTCTGAATGCAGGAGCATATTCCCGGAGACTTATGCCGCCAAAGACGGGGATGTTTTCGATCTTCCTTTGGTGAAATTAGGGTAGATATTGTCTGATTGGTGGCCGGTGTGGTTTTCTATCGGCTAAATTTCACTATATTTACATTCTGTAGTCAGCAAGCGGCGAAATACAAACAGCTGCGGATCTGGCAGAAATCTTTAATGATCGCTAATATTCAGGATGAGAAGGATTGTTATATTCATAAGTCTTGTACTATGTCATGTGGCAGTTTTTGCGCAGGGCACGCCTCAGGAACGGTATATTCAGAAATGGGCTCCTACGGCGGTCCGGGAGATGTACCGGAGCGGTGTGCCGGCCAGCATCACGCTCGCTCAGGGCATCCTTGAGTCCCGTTATGGGCTGTCGGCTTTGGCTTCGGAAGGGAACAACCACTTCGGAATCAAGTGTCACAAGGATTGGAAAGGCAAGTCGATGCGCTATGACGACGACGCGAAAGGGGAGTGCTTCCGTGTATATGACTCCGCTGACGAGTCGTTTCAGGATCACTCTGACTTCCTTCGCTACCGGGACCGCTACAAGTTCCTGTTTGACTTGAAGACCACCGATTATAAAGGTTGGGCGTACGGCTTGAAGAAGGCCGGCTACGCCACAGATCCCAACTATCCGGCGAAACTCATCAAGTACATAGAGGACTACAAACTTTATGAATATGACACAATGACTTACGAGGAGTCTGAGCGCATTGCGGAGTCGGTTGAGGAGAATTCAGAGGTCGCCCGCGGGGATTCCGATGTGGATTTCGGCAGGAAGTCGGCTTCGGTGAAGAAAGAAAAGGCTAAAAAAGAGAAGGCGAAGAAAGACCGCAAGGCACGCAGGGCCAGAAAGAAGCGTGTCAAGGATGAATCTGTCTCTGATGTGATCCCGGCTTCTCCTCTGTCCCTTGAGGAGCCTAAGAGGATTGACAAGAGCGGACTGGAGGTGTTCAGTTTCTCGTTGACCAGAGAGGCATATTCCCGTAACGGTGTTCCTTTCATCACCTCGGTGGAAGGGGAGACATATTCAAACATCGCCGCATCGTATCACCTTTATTTGAACGAGCTGCTGAGATTCAATGATTTGTCTTGCTCCGAGAAACTTCTGCCCGGGACAGTTGTCTATCTGCAGGCGAAGAAGAACCAGTCCGAGAAGGGACTTGACAAGTACATCGTGGGCGAGGATGACGAGTCCTTGCGTGACATCTGCCAACGCTTCGCCGTGAAGATGTCAAGCGTGATGAAGATGAACGGCTTTCCGGCCGGTTATGAACCTCGCGAGGGTGACACCATCATCCTTCGCGGCAAGAGATTGAAGAAGTGATGAAGACTTGGAAACTTATCGTTCTGGTCGCCGCTTTGTTGGTGATCGTGATTCTTGGTGCGGTTGGTGGGCGTTGGTATGCCGACAACCGCAAGCCGAATTTTTCAGGAAAGGCAGATTTGTATGTGCATCCGCAGATGGCTGTGGATGAGGTGCTTGCGCAGATTCCTGACAGCATTGTCATCAATCATCGCAGCCTGACGCGTGTGGTGAGAAAAGGCTTGTCGGACGTGGATTTGAAGCCGGGACATTATGTTGTGGAGAGGAACAAGCCGAGTGTTTATGTAGTCCGGATGCTGAGAAATGGCTGGCAGACACCTGTGAATCTGGTCCTTTCCGGGACGATGAGGATTAAGGGCTTGATTGCCCGCAAGATCGCTAACCAGATGATGCTGGACTCCGCCGACGTAGCCTCCGCTCTGAATGATTCATCATTGCTTTCCGGCTACGGCTTCACCCCTTCCGATGTGTTCTCGCTCATCATACCAGACACCTATCAGGTCTATTGGACAGCTTCGATGAAAGACATACTGGACAAGCAGAAGGCCGCCTACGATGCCTTTTGGACCGCTGATAATGTCGCCAAGGCCGAGGCGCAGGGCCTGACCCCGAAGCAGGTCTCGATTGTGGCCTCCATCGTCAAGAGCGAGTCGAACCATGCTCCTGAATATTCCTCCATCGCCGGTGTGTATTTGAATCGCCTGCATCAAGGAATGAGGCTCCAGGCCGATCCGACAGTTGCCTTCTGTTATGGGTACACCCTTAATAGAATTCTGCTCAAGCATTTAGAATACGATTCTCCGTACAACACCTACCTGCATGAAGGTCTCCCTCCCGGTCCGATTTGTGTGCCTGACAGGTCGAGTCTTGAGGCCGTACTGAATCCTGACCGTCACGGCTACCTTTATTTCTGCGCCAGCGCCGCCATGGACGGCACCCACAAGTTCGCCGCCACCTATTCCGAGCACCTCCGCAACGCCCGCGAGTTCCAGCGCGCCCTCGACGCCCGCCGCACTTCCGGACGTTGAGCTTGTCGAAGGTTATGGCATAAAGCTCTTTGGATGAAGCACTATCAATATAGGCAGCCGAATGCCCAGAGTGGAATTTTCTTGCCGTTTGCCAGATCGATGTTGTCAACGGCAAGAGCTGCGTTATTGATGTCAGCATCGTTTATTTGGGAGTAATCCTTTCCAGCACCTCCAACCTCTATTACAATTTTGTGGTCTATCCTAAAATCACCTGTTTTAAGTCCTCCGTACTCAAGCTTGTGTCCGGCGGAGGCCAATTGATTACAGAAGAACGTCTCTCGTGCGGTTCCTGTCTCAGGTTCGCCATCTGAGAATGTGTAGAGGAGATTTGTGTTGTCCATCAGCAGCTTGTCGGGCTTCTGAAGATCGGAAATCTTGTCCATTTCTGTGTATAGACATCTGATCACTTTCGCTTCGTCAAGGTATTTGAAATACTTTAAGAGTGTGACTCTGTCGATGCTCAGACTCCTCGATAATTTTGACACATCCACGAGGTATGGCAGCATTCCGGAGATCACTTGAAGAAGTGCGCTTATCTTTCTCGTGTTGGAGACACTTATTCCTCTGTATCTTGTCAATTCGCTGTCAATGATGTAATTTACTACATTTTCCACAAGATTCTTGTATGTCTTGCTTTTTTCAAATGAGAAAGGGTAATAACCGCTTTTAAGATAATCGGTGAAATATTCCAACGGGCGGCATACCTTTCTTACCGACAGGCAGAATCCATTGGGGTCGGAAAGCAGTTGATGTAGTGGGACAGGCTTTATCTCACGCTTGGTGCGGAACCAAAGATATTCCCTGAAAGATAATCCCGGCATATCATACACGTCAACCCTTCTTGACAGATCCGCCTGTCCGTCATTTAATTGAATCAGTGATGATCCGCTGAGGATAACCTTCAACCCTTTATAGAGATCATAGATCTCTTTGATTTCCCTGCTCCAGTTCTCGTACTTGTGAATTTCGTCAATAAGAAGAACCTTGCCACCTTTCTTCACAAATTCAGACGCAGTGTCAATCAGGGTGTGGTTGGAAAAATACGCCGTGTCGGCGGAGCAATATAGGATATGGCGATCCGTCGGTTCGTAATTCTTCAGCACATACTGCTGCATCAGAGTTGATTTTCCGACTCCTTTCGGCCCGCGAATCATCACTAGCCTTGAATCCCAATCTATCGTGTTCATTAGTCCGCGAGTGAATCCCGTAGGTACATCAGAAAGGTATTCAAGGTGACGGTCGAATAAAATATCCATAATGCAATGCTTTTTGCAAATATAGAAACGTTTACCGCAATAAACAAATTTAGCTCAAATTTGTTTATTGCGGTAAACATGGTGATTGCGTTTACCCGGCCTGAAATAAGCTTAGATCGATGTTGTCAACGGCAAGAGCTGCGTTATTGATGTCAGCATCGTTTATTTGGGAGTAATCCGTCCCTGCACCTCCAACCTATATTACATTGCTGTAATGACTATCAAGTGGAAATGGAATGGCGTATGTGTGTTGTGGTGTGGTCTAAATGCGCTCCATTATTTTCTCAAGTCAAAATAATTTTCTAATTTTGCGACTGTACCAGACTTGACCTCAGCCTGGGGTGATTTTTTGTATGCCGATAGTACTAAATCTAGATAGTTCATCTCCTGTTCCGGTCTATAAGCAACTTATGGATCAGATAGAATCCGGAATCAATGACGGCACCTTCCAGAGCGGTGAACTCCTCCCTTCCATGAACGAGCTTGCCTCTCAGCTGGACATCTCCAAGGAAACCGTCAAGAAAGCCTACTTCCTTCTCAGGGACAGAGGAGTCATCTGCTCCACTCAGGGAAAAGGCTACTATATCGCCGACAGGAGCAGCAGCCGGAAGATGCGGGTCCTCCTCCTTTTCGACAAATTCAGCAGCACCAAACAGATTCTATATAACTCTTTCCATGACACGATTGGCGGCAAGGCGGACATCACGATCTACCTTCACAACCAGCAGATAAATCTTCTGGAATATTACCTTGACGAGAATCTGGGAAAATATGACTACTACGTGGTCACTCCTCACTTTCCGCTGGATCAGGCGACCAGAAAGCGTGTCCTGAAGGCGCTGAGAAGAATACCGAACCGCAAACTCATCATGATGGACAACTATATGCCCGAGCTTCCGGGCAATTACGGGGCTGTCTATCAGGATTTTGAAAATGATGCGTACTACGGTCTGATGATGGGCGTGAAGAAACTCAGGAAAATTCCGAAGCTGAATGTCATCATCGAGCTTTCCAGCCTTTATCATACCATGATCTCAAAGGCGGTCTCCCGTTTTTGCCAGGAGAACGGGATTCCTTACGAGTTCTACACTCAGGTCACCCCTCAGATTGTGAAACCGAAAGAGGTGTATCTGATTCTTCACGGGCAGTTCGACATGGAACTCATCAATCTGGCAAGAGCTGCGAAATCATTGAAACTCAAGCCGGGACGTGACTTCGGAATTATTTCCTACAACGAATCCCCGATGAGTGAGATAGTTCTTGACGGCCTTACCACGATTTCGGCCGATTTCGTGCAGATGGGGCGTCTTGCGGCCGAGATGATTCTGGATGGCAAGCTTTTCAAACAGAAATGCGACTTCAGGATGATTCATCGTAATTCATTCTGATTGGAAAGGACCTCAATGCACATGCGGC
>DCMG01000054.1:0-1460 GCA_002321335.1 Bacteroidales bacterium UBA1628
CTGACAGCGATTCTTGTCGGGAAAGTTGCCTTTATAGAATCCGTAATGACTTTCTTGGACGGTCTCTGGGTGGAAAGAATGACGTGAATGCCGACTGCCCTCCCCTTCTGCGCCAACCGGAAGATAGATTCGGTAATGCTGTGCGACATATTCCTAGACTCCTTGTCGCGGCCTGCTGGGATGGCCAAGTCGGCATATTCATCAACGATGGTGACAATGTAAGGCCAACGTCCTCCGCGAGTAGAAGCCTGCTTGTTGTATTCCACGATGTTGCCGATGCCACATCCGCCGAGGTGCGAATAGCGGACTTCCATTTCTTCACAAAGTGCCGCAATGGTTTTGTCTGCCTGAACCGTCGTTTGCACGATAGGGCTCTCTCCTGGAATGGAGACCAGATATTGTCCTTCAAGACGCCCGTATGCGGAGAACGCGCAGCCCTTGGGGTCGATGAAAACGAACTTCAGTTCTTCAGGGCGTTTTGAATATAGCAACGAGGCGACTATAGTATTAATGGCCACAGTCTTGCCCTGTTTTGTGGCACCAGCGACAAGCAAGTGGGGAGCTTTGGCCAGATCAAAGACCACAGTTTTGTTCCCGAATGTCTGTCCGATGGCCACCGGCAGTTCCGCCTCGCTGTTCCGGAACGCGTCATCGCTCAGGGCCGAACGAATCGGAACCAGCGCGCGGTGGTCATTGGCGATCTCGATGCCGATGGAGTCATCCAAGGCTACGACACAGACTCCTTTCCAATGAAGGTCAAGCGCTGCATCTTCCATAAGCGATCTGACCTTTGAGACAGTGACTTTCCGTTCCGGATAGACCTTGTAAAGCGTCACCGCTGGCCCCGGCACGGCTTTGATGTCCTTGACCTGTACCTTGCCGTTCGCGAGAGCCTTACTGACAGCATCTATTTTCCCGGCAATCTCTTCTTCCGGCACAACGTTACCGTCGGCGGCATATTCATTCAGCAACTCCAAAGGGGGCAGCTGATAGTCTGTTGAGGTTATTTCTTTTTCCATATTGCTTAATATTAATACATTACAAACAATCGAATCAACCTAAAAGGAACCGCTGCTTCCGGCAGTCTAAATCGTCAAGACGTGAATATCCGACTTTGCAAAATCGTAAGCCTCACCTAAGACAGCCCCGTTGGAGAACACCGTCCCGTTCCACTCCTCCATCACTCCCGCGGCTTTATGAATATGCCCGAACAGGTGAAGCCTGGGGCGAACCTGCATCACGCGTTGCCGCAGAAGTGGATCACCGTAGTGGATCTCATCAGAAAGGTCAAGAATATCATAGGGCGGCTGATGGGTGACGAGAACGTCCGTGTCCGGAGGTATATTCATAAAATCTTCCGTACGCCGCGCCGCGGCATCCTCGAAAAACATCGGCACACCGTAGAACTTGACGCCATCCAACAGGACTCCGGAATTGCACAGGTAGTGGCAGTTCTCGTC
>DCMG01000054.1:1562-3614 GCA_002321335.1 Bacteroidales bacterium UBA1628
GGCAGATCGCAGAACCATTCCATAAAGTCCAGTGCCTCCCCTTCGGTCCCCGTCATCGTGAAGTCCCCCGAATGCACGATCACATCGCCCTCCGGCAACCCAGTCAGCAGCCGGTGCATGTTGTGAGTGTCTGAGATGTGGACTATTCTCATATTGCTTGATCTTTGAAGATCATTCTTACTTTCCGGAGTGCCTCTTCCATAAGGGGTTCATATTCATCCTCACGGTAGTAGCCGGTCACGGTTCCGGGGGTATGGTTGGTTTCTTCAAGCAGGTTCATCCAGTCCCCATCGGTGAGGAACTCCCAAGCATCATCGCACTGGACAAGTTCCGCGGTCCAGGGATCGGAATGACGCCACCGAAGATAGATGCACCAGCGCCGCCCCTCCGCATCGTGGAAGTAATAGTAAATCTGCGCCGGGCAGAAATAGTCCAGATGCAAGATCCATTCGTGTTCCTTGATTTCCTCTTCTTGCCTCGGAAGCGACCTCACAAAGTTCAACATATTGTCAAACAGCACCTTTCGAGACTTCTTGCCTTCTTGCGGCCCTACCAGACCGGCCTCCTCAAGTTCAGAAATGATTCTCACCGCCCTGTTGTAGCCGATCCCAAAATGCTTCCGCAGAACCGTTACCGATGCGGTTTTATTCGTGATGATGAACTTCGCCGCTGCTCCCCAAAATATGTCCCGATATTGCTCCATAAGTTTGTTTTTCGCAAAGATAGGCCACCTCGTTGCCATTTTGCGGCAGTGACGGCCTTGCTTTATGAATATTACGGAGCGGAATCAAGTGTGCTTCATCCCAACAGTACGCAATCAAAGTCCGCCTTGCAGCAGTGAGACTTTCTGTAGTCGTAGCCGTAGATACGCATATATGCTTCCGCGACCTCAGTCGCCGCATTATTGAACGGATTCGACAGATTTGTCGAAACAACAACTGACATCTCAGGTGTCAGCACCTGCCCGTTTGAACGCTTGATTCTTTTGGGAGTGATTCTGAATGCTTTCATTGTACCTTTATCGTTAACATCCTTCTCGTGGAATTTGCTTGTTCAAGGTCGCAAGTCAACTCGCTGTACCTCAATCTCGCCCAACCATATTCATTCCTCATATTCTTCCACATTATTCAATGCTTCCAGAATTTGTTTTGGCTCACTAATTACAAAGGGAAGCACTCTCAGGCTTTGTAATTAGTGGGCCATAATTGATTTAGGTAATCATACAAGTTCAGGGAAAGGTTCTATATCCTCTCCATGAACGTCTTTATCACCTTATGCCAAAACTCCCAGTTTTTGCCTCTAGGACAACTTGGATGATCTATCGCAAGCGCAGGGATATTCTTCCCATCAATATTATATGTCCACACATCTGCATGATATCCATCAATCTCCCTCAGGGTCGAATGTTGCCCATCCCAATTAGGAAGAGTATTATACAACCTTCTTCCCCACACTATAATAGCATCCGGTGCCAATTCTTTTAGAACCTCAAGGAAAGCCGGTTCTGATTCTGGACTATTTACCAGTTCTTGCCTAGGGCCGGTTTGAGCAATCTGAATATAATTATAGAAAGCCATACTGTTCCATAAAGCCTCTCTCTCTTCTTGCGTCAAGACTTTACCGGCCAACGCTCTTTCAAAACAAAGGAACGTTTGTTCATACTTCTCACCAGAATAATTATAGACATAGCTATTAATAATGTTTTCAGTAAATGCATGGCATTCTTCTGACATCACATTCCGTTCGCACTTTCCACAGTTCTCACTGTCTGTACAGTAATGACTTTCCCCTAAAACCAGAATTCTTTTACCATCCAAACCAGATGATAGATAGTTTTTGCCAATCCAAGGCCTAAAATTTACATTACTCATATTGCTCAAAATATATAGATGTTAATCTGTTCAAAAATAAACAATAGCACACCGGGAATCAAGTTCATTCCGGTTCCTTTCAACGTGGCTCACCAAACCACGGAGAGTTTTCTGCATCATCATATTCATTTGTTATTTATGTCGTCAGAAATGTGGGTATATTCCCAAAGCGTGGCACCGT
>DCMG01000080.1:0-17311 GCA_002321335.1 Bacteroidales bacterium UBA1628
CGCACTTCTTCGGATGCTTACGCCGGTGCTAAAAGTTCGATTTGTGCAATACGGGCGTCACCGGAGGCTTACATTCTTAGAGCCATTCTCGAAATTACCTATCGATTCTAGCCGTATTTATTGCTTCTCCAGATGTAAAATAAAGCGTGCCAGACACCTTGTCAGTCTCATTGTTTGGAAGCCACCATTTACCCTTAAATTCTTGTGTCGCTGTCATATCAATAAGATTATTCCATTCTTCACTCTATATGCCAACCTCTTTCAGATGCCTATAATTAAACTGATGTAACCAAATTAAAGTTTTGTCAATAAAGCACGCAATTAGCATTTCGCAATCAACAGCAAATTATTTACTTAATCGAGCCATTCAATCCTACTCTATCTATTGTATCCAGCTTTGTACAAATCGATTGGTCACATTCTACTTTTTCTATTCTATTTTCCAAATCTCTAACTTTTTGTGGTAATGGGTGAACATTAATATACGAAAACAGATACCATACACCAACAATTGTGACAAGCCCTATAATTGTCCACGTATACCATTGCTTTGGGAAAAACTCTTCTTGTTTTGCTTCAATATCCTTTATTGAAGCAGACATTCTTGAGGAGGCTTCTTTTATCTTATTCTCTAACTCTCGTCTTAAATCTGTATGAGCTTTATCATTAAGGGTACTAAAACTTGATAGTTTATCATCTAATCTTGCATATCCATCCCAAGAAAGTCCTCCAGAATGAGTAGGAGACATCCGATCTATATTCTCTTCAATTAAATCTTCCCTATTAGAAGAGCCTAATGAAGCAGGTGATTCAGTCCTAGATATAGAACCTTTACCTTTACGTCGTCCACCTTGAGAATAAGAACTAATTTGGCGAAATTTTTTACCCAAATCGTACTCGTTGTCATCACTATGAGAGTTCTGTTTTACCTGACTCTGCGATATTGATTTTTGATTTGGACGTCTCTTCATTCTTAAAAGTCTTTTAGATTTGAATATAAGTCCTTTTCCACAGATAAAGATAACAAATAGACTTCTTTGATTAGAGAAGGCTCATTTATTTCCTTTACCTCATTGGTCAAATAATTATCCGTGTCTATTGCAACTCCAACATGCTTCTTGCACCCATCATAATCGAATTCTCGAGAATAAAAGTCATCTGTATCATTAAGTGGCCCAATTTGATACATCCCATTCTGATAAACTAAATTAAATAACAGATCCTTAGCCGGGTAATTATCCATAAAGAATTTAGCAGGGAATACATCTTTGAACTTATTCAATAAAATAGAGTAGTCTGAAGTAGTCGTGTAATATGTGCCTATTATTCGACATCCAATTCTTGTAACATTAAAAGATCCTAAGATATCTTTAACTGCATTATATATTTTGAGGAATTTATTATAGAACGATTCGATTGAATCAACTTGAAAAGAAATAAAATTCAATCTATTGAGTGTTATATGGATTATATTCTTAGCGGCATCTTTTTCTATATTATCACGAATTACAACTTCACTTTGTCCAATTTCCCAATGATTGATGGGAAAAATCTTCATATTTTGTATATTCTCCACCAAACTTCCCTTCTTATCTAGCATAATGACTTTATGATCAAACCGCAATTCGAGAATAAACTTACGATTTCCGATATTTTTAGAGTCTATGTTTTCTTTCATCGTTTTTTGATATTTAATTCAACTTACTTTTAAAAATATCATCGCCTTTAGTACAAATGCCTAAAGAAAGATTCCTCTCAAACAAGTCTATATATGATCTATCTTTACTATTTCTATAATGACATAGAAAGCTAAAATTTATATGTCACACTATCTGGAAAAAGCAAGCCTGCTGCATTTTTCTTGATCTTGAAACTGACGGCATCACCGCCTTTCTTTGGCTTGCCAGTTATAGAATCTACTTTCGGACGACCCAAAAGCAGGTCAACGGTAATCATGCTTTGCTCCAAGAGAATATCAAACTGGAAGACTATTGGATTTCTGGTATGCTCAATTTTATTGAACATAAACTGTTCTTGGCCAGACTCTCCCATACGGGTATCAACCTCTATCCAGAATGTCTCATGATGTTTTGTCAGAAGGCAATGGTGTAATGTCTGAAGTCTCCATACGGCTACATCCGCGACTTTCTTGAATTGGTCATTCTCCCGAATCTCATCTTCTTCAATTTCCAGAAGATTATCAGGATAGTTCATATTCAATCTCAAATTCTGAGTGTTAGGGGCACCGCATCTTAAAGTATTCCTATATGACTTGATTCCGCCTGACAAGTAACCATATTTATCAACAATCTCCGCTCCGCTTTTCAGATGGCTTATATCCCAATCAGGAACCTTACAAAACAGATTTTTACGGATGCTTGGACGCTGGCTTCTAAAACTTTTCAGTTCTATTCCTTTATAATCAGGAAGTGGTGAATCGTTCATATCAATGCCCAATAGAGCTTCAACTTGACGCCCGATTGCAGTGTCCGCATTCAAGTCTGTATCAATCCATTGATTCTGATATTCCATTAAAAGGGCGAGCAGTTCTTCCGACACTTGATCTGCACTGTCAGATAGAGTGTGAACCAAATCCCTGATAGGATTCTCTATAGATGTTTCGCAGCACTTGACAATATCGACTTTTGTGATGTTTATTACATACAGATCATTCGGATTCATTGCGATAATCACGTGGATGTCATCTGCTTCCGTTGTCTCTTTCAGCCTGTAAATCCAAAGACGCGGATCCCCGTCTTTGGTCTCCGGACGATAAAAGGAGGTTTGAGTCGCAATGCTTCCGAATGAGGTCAGAATATGTGTTGGAATGGTGACTTTATGCTCCTGTCCTTTAGACTGAAGTTCATAGTCATGCACATTATTCTCTTTGAAATATGTTCTCATCGGAGTCGTGGCGTCAAGGATGGATTTCTTCAACCCTGTAGATGTAATCTGCACCTGAGTGAATTTCACATTATGATTCACCAGATATTCCATATTCCGCTTCTCAAACGGAGTAAAAGAACGCATATGTATCATAGGCCTACTACTTTATAACTTTTAGAATTGTGTTACCGATTGCTCTTGCCATAAGCGGCGGAACGGCATTCCCCACAAGGGTATATTGAGGTATCTCAGACTTTCTCTTGTCCCCTCCGGTCTGTCTTTTCCCCTGAAAAACAAAAGAATCGTCAAAAGATTGAAGTCTTGCCATTTCACGGACAGTCATAGCCCGGAATCTTGAGTAATGGATAAAATCATCCGGCATTGTCACGACGGTAGGACTTTGTCCTTTAGGATTGAGTACGGTATAGTTACGCTTGTTGGACTCCAGATTTTTCTTCTTCAACTCAATCTTGCACGCATCATCGTAATCTCCGTGCTTTGCGATGATTTCCAGACGCTTTTTGACATCGGCGCTCTGCGCACTTGTTTGGTGATTGAATAATTCCTGCTCAATGTGCAGCATAGGATTTCCAAGTTCTTCTGATGTCTTGACATAAAAGGGCTTACACTCAAAAACAAACCGATGTTGCAAGCGCCCGTTCCGAGACCACTCAGCAAAAGTGTGGCGTTCTGATTCCGTGTCGGTAGGGCCGTCAATGGCTCTGCTGCGAATTAATGCATCTAGTTCTTTATTCCTCTTAGCTTTGCCATATTCCGTTTTTGTCTCACCGTTGCCGATGAAGTCCAGATCAGAAATGGCCTCATATATGGTTACTTTCTCATCATTAGCAACTGTAGCCGGGATTTCCGTAATTAGTTTCTGGTCATTGCGACATCCTATGAACAAAACACGTTCCCTATTTTGCGGAACACCATAGTCTGATGCCAGTACGACTATAGGCTTTTCTATCCTATACAAGCGAATACCGTCAAGTATCTTTTCAAATTCACTCTCCGAGCCATCCTTTTTAGCATAATTCCTCAAGGTATCAAAGCATTCGTCTAATGTCATCGCGTATAAGCCGATCATAGACTTGAATGATTCCACCTTGTCACGAAAGGCACCGAACTCCTTTACATTATCTACGGAGAGCAGAATTTTCCCGATGATGGTATCATCTTCCAAAAACTCTATGAAGTCGTTCATCGAATGAACGAAAGCATCGTTGTCTATATTACAGAAAGCCTTCTCTTGTATAATCGCACCTTGAATCTTCTGGCGCTCACGATTGCGTTTGAGCAGGTTAAGACCGTGACGTATTGTGCTAATTTGCGAGTCTGACTTGCTTATACGATAGTCGATATTTCTTGTAAGTTCCTTAAATCGATCTTCTAGAATTGAAAAATATTCTTCAATCAGCGACTCTGTTTGGGAATCATCTTCTATCTCCAAACGAGTTTTGACCATAAAGCAGTTCTTCTCAAAGGATGACGCAGTTCGTCCTAGCATCTTATTAAGATAGCCATATAATGAGGAGACTTGCTTTGGATCTATGATTGAACGGATTCTTCGCATAATCTCATCTTTGAATCGACCTTTATCCTTTGTCAATATTCCTTTGACATTCTCCATTACAAAATACTTCGGACGAAGTTCCGAAATCACTTTCAGGTAATGTTCGAACAAGTTGTCCCTTTTGTCATATTTACGACGACGACCGGAAAGGGAGAATGACTGGCAACTCGGTCCTCCGGTTACAACATCAATGGAGGTTCGGCCTATCTTCTTTTTCAAGTCTGAAAGGAACGTCTCAGACATAATGTCTTCTGTGAGAAATTTGGTTTTAAGGCCAAGTTCCTCGTTATATCTGACACGATGCGTCAGCTCGCAGTTTTCGTTTATGTCGCTCGCCAATATGAAATCATAGTACTTGTCATTAGTATAGGCTTGCATAAACCCCTCGCTTATGCCACCTGCACCAGCGAACAAGTCCAAAAAAGTAACGGCTTTCCGCCCTTCCAGAAATTCTTTCTTCTCTGCCATATAACAATCATTATAACAAAGGCTTAATCCAATGTTTGACTACAAAGTTAATAAATATCAACGCATAAATAAGCACCCGGGTAAAATTTATCTAAAAATATAGGTCTCAACCGTTCCGAAGGCCGTTTTTTGCTTTTATATCACAACTTTGGCATATTCCGCAATATTTTTTATTTATAAACCTTTCCTGTACTTCCCATACTCAATTTTCTCGATCTTGCCAGTCTCAATCCACTTCTTGATGTAGCGGTCGGCGGAGGGTGCCGGGATGCCGAGGGTTGAGGCGAGTTTCTGATAGGTCTGGCGGTCAAAGGTTTCCGGGAGGGTGTCGAGGAAGGTTTGTTGACGGATGTTAGTAGATGCTGTGGCCATTGGCTCTTCGACTTGTGGAAGAGTACTGAAAACCTTGTCGATGTGAACTATGAGGACATCGCAGATGGTCAGGGCGGTGCGGAAGTCGGATTCCGTACAGGTCAGGGGTGATGAGAGGTCGCCAGTTTCGAGGATTCGCAGGGCTGTCAGGATCAGGATTATCCGGAATGTGGAGAGACCGAGACGGCGGATGGAGGCCACGATGAACTCGCCGTAGCTGTCGAGCTGTCGGGTCTGGATGGTGGAGAAGTAGGAGTTGAATCTGGTCATCTGGGTTGATGTGAGTTCCACACGGAGGGGCTGCATTGGCTGGAGAAGCTTGTGGAGGGAGTGGAACTCTTCGCCGAGCTGCTTGAAGTAGTCGTCAAGGGCGATGCCGGAGCCACTGTCGAACACGTCATGCCAGTCGCTCTTGGCATTGAGGTAATAGAAGAGGAAACGGCTGAAAAGGCCGTTCTCGGCATCCTTAATGAGCGAGCGTACCTGCTGGGGCGTGCCCGTGAGAAGTGTGGAGAGGCAGGGAGACTTGATGCTTACATATTCCTTGTCCTTTCGGCGGATGTAGGAGATGGCTTCGTGGTGGAAGGCTTTGCGGAAGCCGTCGGAGTAGTTGCCATAGTCGGAGTCGAAGGTGTTGGCGAGGGTGTCGCCCTCGGTCTCGAACATCAGGCCGATGCCATTGTTCTCGTTCAAGGTCTGATAGACGGCTGTGGCTGAGGAGTTGGCTGGAATCAGTAAGAGGCGGAGTGGTGGTTCTTCTGGCTTTTCGAGGGATTTCTTGGAGGCGTTATATTCATTGAGTTTGGACTTATACTCTTCGCGCTCGGCTTCGTTGAGTTGGCGCAGCTCGTCGTGGATGGGGTCGATGAGGTTTCGGCAAAGGGTTAGGCGACCTTTGCCGGCGGATGCTCTGGCGGTGATGAACGTGAAAAGGTCCGGGTGGATTATGCGTTTGTCGTAGATGCCGGTGACTTTGGTGAGACAGGCGGAGAGGGCGGTCAGGGAGCCGAGAAGAAGGATGTCGGCATCTTGGTCATTGTCGGCCACGGCAATGATTTTCTTGAGGTATTCCGGGAGGTGGTCGCGGATTTTGTCGGAGAAGGTAGGGAGTTCTTCTTCGGGTTCGGGGATTATCACATTATCAGTTTTATCAAGTTTATCAGGTGACGATGTTGATAATTTTGATAATCTGATAATGTCGGGACGGGTGGAGACTTGGATTCCGGCTTCTTTGGCGAGCTGGAAGAATGTCTTTATGGAGATGCCAGCGCCGTGGGCGTGGAGACAGCGGTCGTATTGGGTGTCGGTTGTTTCCGGAGTATAGTCTGGATGGAAACGGCTGATGCGGTGGTAGTAGCTTCGGCCAGTCTCTCCGAGCTGGTCGGAGAGGGCAAAGCCGAGGTCACGCCATTGGGTATAGGTCGGGGCGATGTCAACGGAGGCGGTTTCTATGCGGGTGGTTATAGTCTCGACATCGTCAGATGGTATTGATGACGTAACGGCCGTGCTATGATTTGGCACAGGTTGGAGCCATTCCTGTGGGTTGAATATCTTTTTGTTCATATTGTCAGAGGTATTTGGGATTGAGGTATGCGTTGGAATCGTGCGGAAGGAAGCAGGCACGGCTTATGTCTTTGCCGGATTTGTCGGCTTCGATGCCGTAGGTCTGACGGACATAGTTGGATATGGCACGGAAGTAATCCGCGTGCGATGCCGTTGTGATGTCTATCGGAATTATCCACTTGAGGCCGTCACCGGAAGGGCTGGTGAAGAGCAGCTGAGTCTCGAAGTAGATGTCTTCAAGGAGTATGGTGCGAGTGGTCTCTGGACAAGGGAGATGGTCGAAATCTATACAGATAAGTCCTGAATGCCGGATGAGTTCACGGTCGGCACGGCTTCGGAATATTCCGGAGAAGGTGACGTAGCTGAAATGTGTGGACTTGTAGGCTCGTGCCATTGTCCTGTCGGCAATGGCACGGAGGGTTTCGGTCGCATCAGTGGCCTGGTCAGAGGTTATGTAGTCGAAGATGTCCTTCAGGTAAACTTCGGCTAAGGGATATTTGTTTGTTATAGGGGCATTGAACAGTGAGAATGCCGGGCCTTTATTTGTTTCTGTCGTCATAGCGTTCGCGAATTTTGAACATTGTGTAGTTGTCGTGGAGGAGTTTTTCGAGGTCACTGCGGAGATAATAGATTTTGTTGCCGATACGTGTGTAGGGCATTGTTCCGTTGCTCCGCAGGGTCTGGAGGGTGCGCTGGCTGATGTGCAGGATCTGCATTATGTCCTGACCGTCAAGGAGGTTGCCGATGAAGTCGGTCGGGAGTTGTGTGTTATTTTCCATCATTCTTCCTCCTTCCGAAAAGTTCCACTGCGTAGTTGGCATCAACGATGATTTTGCGGCCGTTCAGTGTGACGGCTTCCGATATGACGTTGTCCTTGTAGTGTTGGGCTGTGGCGTGCGAGCAGCCGAAGAGTTCTTCGATGCCTTTTATGCCATAGACATAGCGTCTTGGGGCTGTGTTGTTTGTCTTGCTTCCGACTCCGTGAGAGGAGGATTCAAGGATTTCGGCCATCAGGGAGCGGAGTTCTCCAATATTCATTGCGCCGATGGGCATATTGTCGTCTATTCCAATCATTGTACTTTGCTTTAATTGTCTGGCAGGCTCTGATGGTGGTAAGCATCTTCGGTGCTGCTGTCCGGCTTCCGGACTGGTGATACCACTTCGTCTGTCCGTGTCGTGCTTGCAAAGTAAGGCAGAGCCAATGGGAATACATACCATTCGCACCACTGGTGGTGGTTCAGTGGTGCGGATATGATATATTCAAGAAATTGTTGTTATTCAGCGAAATGGTTCTTGCCGAAGCGGATACGGTCTTCTATGTATTCTTCCTTACGGAGCTGTTGGGGGACTTTCGAGAGGACTTCCGCCGTGAGTGGTTTTCCTTTGTCGGAGGTTAGCAGGCAGTCAATGCGTTTCCAGTCGGTCTTGTTCATCGGGAGGAACATCAAATTATCATAGCAATAGAGGACGAAGGCTCTGTTTGAGCAGAGGAGACGGCCTTTGTCATTGATCTTGCCATCCTTTGTGGCTTGGCGCAGTTCTCCAATGGTGGTCAATGGTGCGATTCTTTGGGTGGAGGCGGTCGCGCCGAGGTGGAATCTGGCGAGATCGGTTGTCCAGTTCATCGAGACGGAAAGGGATTCCGGGGTGATGTCAGAGAGAAGCGTCACGCCACATTGTTTTTGATAGTCGAAGATGGTTGTGGAATAGCCGTTCTCGTAGAGACTGCCTTGAATCATATTGCCGAGTCTGTCAATGGCTGTTCCTATGCGTGTGATGTCGTGGAAGCAAGGCTTGTTCCACTTGTGGTTGTAAGTGCCGAGGTTGGAGGCGTAACCTACGGTTTCGAGGAGTTTGACGGCCTGTCGCATCGAGCGGACTATGCAGGAGAAAAACTCATTGACGAGTCTGGAGTTCGCATCCGGGTGGGCATTGTGGAAGTAGGATGCAGTAACTCTGAGGTCCATCAGCAGACGACAGATGTAGCGTCTGATGCGGTGGGGATTGGAGTCGCATCGGTATAAAGCTGTGTAGATTTCCTCCCGGAGGTCGTCCCAGTCGTTGTAGTCGGATATGCCCGCGTCGGTTTCGTATGTGACGATGTATCTTTTGGCTTCTTGCAGGGTAACTGATGTAGAGTCAAGCGATAGGTTGCCGTTTGCGACCGCCATACATCGGAGCAGGGAGAGGGTACGCTCTCCCGCGAACGTTTGTATGAAGTCGTCCACGTGCATAGTAAAAACCGTATCTCTTGGGGAATTATGTGTTTTATCCAAAGATACGGTTTTATATTCTGCTTGAGCGTATGAAACGATAAAAAGTTATCAACAATTGTTTACGCCGAGTAAAATCACGAGTAACGGCGAGTAAATTTCGAGTAATTCTAATAAGTAAAAACGGCCTCTGAAAGCATTCAAAGAGCCGTTTCCAATAAAATCGAGTAAGTAAACTTCAAAAAAGACGAGTAAATTTCACGTGCTTACTTTTTGAGTGACCACCCTTTGTTGTCATTCAGGAAAATCAGTTGTCTTCTTTTCAGTTTTGCAAGAAGATTCCCAATCTTGTAGATTTTGTTCTGCAAGTCTTGATCTGCGGGAAGATAATCGAGGACAAGTTCATTTATCTTACTGCGAGACAAGGATTTGTGCTCGCCCAAAGCTTTAATATCAAATCGCAGCAGAATTCATCACTGAACCCTTTTCGTTTTGAATACTCTATCTCTTTGCCTGTTGATTGCGCCAATGACTTGGAGATAATCAGATTAGGTTTTCTTCCTTCAATAAGATTCGCCTTTCTCAACGCTTTTATCGCAGTGTCTGAAAGCGGTTTATGCTTCTGCACACGATCGAGAAGCACTGCCGTAGAAAGGTCTATGCTGGCATCCTGAATAAGCCGAACACTGTAATCAATGTCTATCACATTCCCTGGCACAGTAAGCTTCACGCCACTATCTTCAGTCTGGTCATAATCAGGCATAGGAAGATACCTGTCTTTTTGCCGGACAAACATTGTATGTATTCCATAACCTTGAGAGTCAATCATCTTGATATTGACCATAGCTTGAACCAAAAATGGATTCCTGTACTTCTTCGGTGTTTTGATTCCCTCGATATAGTCTTCATATTTACCCTCAAAGAAGTCTCCTGCATTCCAGAACTCCAGACAATCTTCTTTCTCCGTTACTATGATGCGGCAATTCGACTGATAGCGCTGATGGGCAATACAATTATGCAGAGCCTCTAAGATAATCTTTTCATCATATTTCCATACTTCGGTGGGAATCAATGTGTTGTTCGGATATATCTTAAATCTGTAATTGCGGATCTTTGCCAAGACCTTACTTGTAGATATCAAGAATGGAACAGAAAATACCTCCGCAGCCGACTCTGTCGCTGTTTGAAGTTTCCAGTCAATCTGTGCGATATGCCCCAAAAGATGAGCTGCTTCTTCCTTTCCTAACAGAAGCAGGGCTGTCCTCGTTACTCCACCACCTATCGTAAGTTTTGCTTTGTCAAGAAATACAGCGTCATTCCAACTGGTTATCTCAGAGGACAACTTTGGATAGCGTTCCAGAAATCCTTTTCGGGCAACCGCTATTGCCTCAGGATCCAAGTCTTCAATAGTCGCCTCATCAACAATCACCTTACTCCAGTCGGTCTTTGAGTTATAGATTTCACGTATCCAGTCCGTGTATGGGCGCAATGATGTTTTGGATTCGTTAATCCTGACAAAAGGTTCATTGTGGAACATTGTCGGTTCTCCTTCCGCAGCCGGAATCTTTACAACGACAACGCGAATCATATCACGATACTTGAATTCTCCTATCTCAAAACGAATTTTCGGTGTCACTCCCAATCGAAGAAACAACTCCAGAGATTGCCCTGTCTTTAGATTTGTGTGTTCAGGGTCGAAAGTTGTCCCTTTGACCGCCAAGGTGTCATTGTCAACGCCAAAGAACAAGTATCCAAAATCGACGTGATCCAAGCAAGCCCCATTGGATAATGCTGAAATATATTCACCAAGGAATTTTGCTTCAAGATGGTTGCTTTTAAACTCAATGAACCTGTTTTTCTCTTTTATAGCGTTGGATGAAAGAGTCGAGCAGTTTTGTATAGAAGATATTATCGAACATATCGTGTCGTTTTTGCAAAGTTATTGAAAATTCACAAACATTCACGCATCACATTCCCCAAGCGTCGTCGATGAGTGTCATCGCATTGACTTTGGCGAAAAAAAATCAATATTTTCTTGACTCGTACCCTACGTCACGATATATATTTGCAGACAAATAACAAAAGTGCACAGTTGTTATGAGTGAAATCAAGTTAAAAATCGGGGAGTTTTCCCGCCTGAGCAAGGTTACGGTGCGTGCGTTGCGGCATTACGAACAGATTGGACTTCTGGTTCCCGAAATCGTGGATCGGTGGACAGGGTATCGCTACTACACAGTGGGGCAGTTCCAGAAAATCCAGAACATCTGCACCCTGAAGACCATTGGCTACTCTCTTGAAGAGATCCGGGACATGATGGAAGACGAAAGTCATTTCCCGTCAGTCGAATCTCTTGAGGAGAAGATAGTCCGGTGTGAGCAGGAGTTGGAGGTTCTCAAGGAACGCCACCGATTGCTCAAGGCGTTTGTCGCTTCCCACAAAAAGAATCACAAAATGGAAAAATTGCATTTTGAATCATTGCCCGCAATCATCGTTGCGAGTCACAGAGCCGTCATCCCTTCTTATGCTGAGCTTGGCGACCTGTGCTGTGAAGTCATCGGACCAGAAATGGCCCGTCTTGGATGCGAATGTATTGAACCAGGCTACTGCTACACCATTGAACATGGCGGATACAAGCCGCAGGACATCGACATTGAATATTGTGAACAGGTAAAGGAAAAGGGGACGGATTCCGCCATCATCAAGTTCAAGGAAATCCCCGCCGTTCCGATGGCGGCCTGCATGAAGGTGTTCGGTCCCTACGAGAACCTCCGCCAGAGTCAAATCGACCTGTTTGCCCTGCTGGAAAAGGAAGGCTACAAGGTCACAGGACATCCGCGAGCCAACTACATTGACGGAATATGGAACCAAGAGGACGCCAATAAGTGGCTCACCATCATCCAGGTGCCAGTAGAAATCGCATGACTTTAGAAGCTGTTTTGAAATAGTTCCCGAAATTTATTATGTGGGATTTCCGAGATAGTTTCGGTTTTGGAAGAGGGAGCATAGCGGTGGCTACGTGACCGATGACAAAGATGAAAATAGCAGGAAAGGCCACGTAAGAAACAAGATGAATTATTTCAAAACAGCTTCTTACTCTTCAAATTAGGATTCAGTGATGAAATATGCTATCCCTTTCTTTCTTAGTCAGGCCATTACCCTTTTAGGTTCGCAGATAGTGGCATTCGCGATTGTTTGATACATTACCTTGGAGACTTCATCTGGCTTCTGGGTGGCGATGTTCTCAATATGCTCGTTCGTCCCGCAGTTCTTCATGTCCTTTGTGGGCGGTGTCTGGGCGGACCGTCATTCAAAGAAAACGCTGATCATTGGGGCAGATGCCCTGATCGCGCTGCTTACCCTTGGAATGGTACTGCTTCTTCCAAAGTTCAACGATGGCATTTCGCTTCGGGTGGCTCTGCTGGTGCTGGTATCACTCAGGTCCATTGCGACGGGTGTCCAGATTCCGGCCGTGAACTCCGCCATCCCACAGATTGTCAGTGAAGACCTGCTCATGAAGGCTAACGGCATCAACTCAACCATGCAGTCCGTTGCCAACTTTGCCGCTCCGGCCGCAGCCGGGGCAGTGATGAGTGTCATGAGCCTCCGCGCCTCCATGCTGATCGATGTGGCGACCGCGGTTGCAGGCATCGCCATCCTCTCCTTCATATTCATTCCGCATCAACTTTCCAGTGGAAACACCACCGCATCGGACTTCAAGGCTGATGTCAGGGACGGGATACGCTATTCCATTAAGAATAGATCCATAGGAGGCATCCTGCTGCTGTACGGGCTGTTAATTTTCCTGTCCATTCCTGCCGGATACCTGGCAAACCTGTTCGTAAGCCGTTACTTTGGAAGCACATACACGAATCTTATGTGGGTTGAAATTGTCGGCTTCGGCGGAATGCTTGCCGGTGGTTTGCTGATGAGCACCTGGGGAGGTTTCAAAAACCGTTTCCGGACGATGGCCGCCGCCTTGGCTTTATTCGGCATATTCAGCATTCTTATGGGTCTGTCGCATAATTTCGTCCTGCATCTGGCATTCATGCTGTGCTACGGCGTTCCTCTGACCGCATCCCAGACCGCCACGACTACCTTCCTGCAGGAAAATGTGACGGAGAATATGCAGGGACGTATTTTCGGACTCCTGAATTCAATGTACTCCGGCTTCCTTCCAGTAGGTATGGCTCTGTTCGGTCCTCTTGCGGACCACGTGTCGCTCCGTCTGCTTATGGTGGTGAGCAGTGTCCTTCTCATTGCGCTGTCGCTGCCGTTGTTGCCAAAGGCTGGCTCAAGGCGTGCCGTGTCATGGAAGGATAATGCGTGATTCCAATAACTTCTGCGGATAACTCATCAGGATGGCATAGACTATTGTTTTTAATCCGCAAAACTGATGTTTTTCGATGGCCCAAAGCGATAGGGTGGAACTTTGGGCCATTTTACGTGCCTGAATAAATCTTCTTCGGGTGCAAAATGACAATTTTTGCACCCGCCACCAGCGATAATCAGCACTTCGGGGGCGTAATATGTAGGTTTGCACCCCAGAGGCATATAATGACAGAATTTCAAACAAGGCGGGTATTGGCATGAATTGGAAAATAATCATTATCTTTGACGTTGGACATTAACCGAATAGTAGTTATGGAGGCGAAAAGGATAAAGTACCCGATCGGGGTACAGACGTTCAGGGACATTGTCGAGGGTGGATACCTCTACATCGACAAGACGGGGTTCGTGCACGACTTGGACGAGAATTACAAATATGTGTTCCTCAGCAGACCACGGAGGTTCGGGAAGTCGCTGCTGTCATCCACTATTCATAGTTATTTTGAGGGGGAGAAGGAGCTGTTCAACGGGTTGAAGGCCGGGGAACTGAAGAAAGAGTGGACCTTGCACCCGGTGTTCCACTTTGACATGTCCACGGCGAAGCACCTTGACGAGGAGCAGTTGCTTCGTACTTTAAGTTACAAACTTGAGGAATATGAAAGCACATTCGGCAAGGATAATAACCTCTCAGAAAACGACATACATTCACGTTTTGAGAGGCTAATAAAAGTTGCTGTGGAGCAGACGGGCGAAAAGGCCGTCATAATCATCGATGAATATGACGCTCCCTTGCTGGATGTGATGAACGACAAGGAGCGTCTTGCGCCTATGCGGCAGATAATGAGGAATTTCTACAGTCCCATCAAGAGTCTGGATTCTTACCTTAGGTTCGTGTTCATCACGGGGATCACCAAGTTCGCGCAGCTCAGCATATTCAGTGAACTGAACAATCTGATGAACATCTCGATGCTGCCGGAATATTCAGCGATCTGCGGAATATCGAAGAGCGAGATTGACAACGGAATGCGGGAGCCTGTCCAGACTTTGGCTGACAGACTGGGCGTTTCGTTCGAGGAGGCGCGCGAGCTGCTGAAAGACAACTACGACGGGTATCATTTCAGCGAAGAGTCCGAGGATATCTACAACCCGTTCAGCCTGATGAAGGCGCTTGCCGCCAAGAAAATAGGAAGCTATTGGTTTGAGAGCGGGACACCGACTTTCCTGATGGAGAGGATGCGGGAGGAACGGATGGACGAGACGCAGCTTGACAGGATGAGTGAGATCTCGGAAAGTGATTTTGACATTTCTCCGGAAGTCACCGACAGCGTCCTGCCGTTGCTCTATCAAGCTGGTTATCTGACCATTAAAAGTTATGATCAAGAAGACGGATCATACACTCTTGGCTACCCGAACAAGGAAGTGAGGGAAGGATTCCTGAAAGGTCTTCTTGCAAATTACAAGAGTGCGGAAGGGATGAGTGCCTCATTCGTGCTCCAGTTCAACAAGGCATTGAAAAACAATAACATTGACGGAGCGTTGGAAAGGATGCAATCTTTCCTTGCCGGAATCCCGTACGATCTGGAGAACAAGTCCGAGAAGCATTTCCAGACGATCATCTACCTGATCTTCTCCCTGCTTGGGTACTACACTCAGGCCGAGGTGAAGTCTGCGATCGGCCGGGCGGACGCCGTGTGCCGGACCAAAGACCGGGTCTATGTCTTTGAGTTCAAGGTGGACGGATCCGCGGAGGATGCTCTCAGGCAGATTGACGAGAAGGGATACCTGATTCCGTACAAGGCTGAGGGCACGTGCATAAAGGTCGGAGTGAACATCTCCACCCAAACCCGCACAATCGACTCGTGGTTAATTGGTTAGGAACAGCTTCTAAGATCCTGCGTGCTTGATGCTTTCTGTGCGCACATTTTTTGAAGCGAAGTGGTCTCTGAAAAACGCAAAGTAATTGAAGCAGATTAGAACAATCGTAGCGCTGCTTGTCTTGGCGACGGTGGCGACGGCAATATATTCATGCAACAAAAAGGCTTTCGAACCTGTTGAAGAGGTCGTTTTCATCCAGGATGCGAGGCTTGAGGAAGAAGGGCTGACTCGCGCTCCCGGTGATGCGATACACTTGAAAGGTTCTGGCTATCAGCAGACTGACAATGTCATGTTCACCTTCACATGGGAGACTGGAGACAATCTGATCCCTGTCGGCAAGGCATCCGGCATTTATGCGAAAAAGCAGGAGACGGTTTCCGATGGCATAACCGCCCTGCTTCCATACAGATACCCGGCGGCGGATGTGGAAGTCAGCGTCATGCGCGAAGGCAAGCTCCAGAAAATAGGTTCATTGAAAATCGCTGACGGACAGTCACCTAAAGAACTTAGGCTTTACGGCATAGACAAAGAGGGAAAGAGCATCGACGGTTTCATCCTTGATGTGAACAATGTCGGCCGGAAATCTCTTGGTGTCACGCTGCCTGAGGATTTCCATTCCGTCATCAATGTGCCAAGGTCGTTCGGTCTTTGCGGAATTGCCGGGAAAGGCAATGTCAAGACCGCTGAACATGTCGACTTCTTCACGGGTAAGGCCGAAACTCTGGCCACCTATGTCATCGCTTTGGTCATGACTCCTGCCAATGCAGTGGTGGCAATCACAGGCAAGGATGGCGTCTGCACTTTGCTGACTTTGCCTATTGAAGTAGGTGCCGACTATATGACAAAGTCTGATACTCCGCATCCTACGCAGCCGACATTCACACTTCCCGAAGGATTGAGGGCTGAATATTTCGGTGATTATCCTGGAATATTCATAGGCAGCGCCGAATCTTGCTCATACCTGCTGTCCGCGAACAAAGGTGACGGCAATTGGGCCACGGTTATGCTGGATAAGGACGGATTCCGCAAAGTGGAGGACATCGAAGCCGCAGCCGTGATTCCGTTCAGGGCAGGCGAAGACGCCGGCTACATTGTCACTTATGAGGACGGCCCGAGCCTGTTCCGCCCAGTCAATGCCAAGACCGGAGAAATGTCCCAAACCATCTACACGTGCAAGATGGGCAGAATTACTTCCGCCACATCGAATCCCCAAAAGCCGGATCATCTCCTTCTCAACTTTTCGGATGCCTTCAACGGCACGAACATCTACGATCTTGATTGGAACAACCTTAAAACACTGTCCCCTATCGTATTGCCGAACTCAGTCGGCGACTATGCGGAAGCTTTGATGGCCAACTGATTCCAGTTCCAGCAGCGTTTTCTTGGCCGCAAGTCCGCCGCCATAACCCGTAAGCGTACCATCGCTGCCAATCACCCGGTGGCAAGGGGCGAGAATAGAAATAGCATTGGCACCATTGGCGTTTGCCACCGCACGGACGGATTTCGGCATACCGATACGCCGCGCCATCTCTCCGTATGAAACCGTCTGTCCATAAGGAATATTCAGCAGTTCGTTCCATACCTTTTTCTGAAAATCCGTTCCCACGAACAGCAACGGGACGTCAAACTCCTTGCGCTTCCAGGCAAAGTACTCGTCAAGCTGCCGCACCGTCTCTTCGATCACTTCCGAAGTCCCTGCCTCAAATTCTGCCCGCAACACTCGTTTCAGCCTCCTGTCCACATGATCCCGGTGCTTCTCCACCTGCCAGTCGCACAGGCAAAGTCTGCCGTCAAATGAACCCAGCAGCAATGTACCGCATGGTGACTCATACCGTTTTGTCTTGATTATATTCTTGTTGTGCATAATATTTCCACATTGAGGTTATGATAAGAAATTCATCCTCTAATCACCGGGCACTGCTTTTCCGGTCCGCCAGTATGGCGTCAAAGTTCTCTATCGCCCAGCCGATGAGCGAGTCAAGGTGCGGAAGGAGACTCTTGCCGCGCTCGGTGAGGGAATATTCCACCTTGG
>DCMG01000080.1:17350-17640 GCA_002321335.1 Bacteroidales bacterium UBA1628
CGGGACTCCGGGATAGAGTGTTCTGAATATGAGGCCGTCTTCCGCCAATGTCCTCAGAGTGGCGGTAAGCATCTTCTGGGATATGTCCGGGATGCCTCGGTAAAGGTCGTTGAAGCGCATCGTGCCGTTCCGCTCCAACGTGTAAAGCACGAGCATGGTCCATTTGTCCCCTACGCGGGAGAGTATGTTGCGGATAGGACATTTCGGGAATGTCGCGTCCTGTATTGTTTTTCTGTCCATAGTATATTCCTTCATTATCGCTTTCATACCGCCTTCTTCGCCTCAGCGGG
>DCMG01000066.1:0-2127 GCA_002321335.1 Bacteroidales bacterium UBA1628
GTGAGTGACCAGCCGGAGCGGCAACGACAGAGGCCAGCTTGACCTGGATTGCACCGGTGGCGACAACAACTTCTCCCTCCTTCAATCCGCTCTTAACCAGAACTCTCTGACCGTCAGACTGTCCGAGTTTGACCTCGCGCTTGAAAAATCCGGTCTCGTCATTTTGGACGAAAACATAGTGGATGCCCTGATTCTCGACAACAGCACTGATTGGAACACTGATGACCTTAGAGGAGTTCGAGGATTTTAGGAATATGTCAACATAGGATCCGGCAATCAAATCTCCCTTGTTGTCAAATTCAAATGTGACTGGAATATAATAGTCTCCGTCCGAAGCCTTTCCGTAGCCGAGCAACCTGCCGCCAAGTTCTTTCAGATTATAGGCTGTGCCACTGTAGGAAGTGGTGAAGTTCGCGTCCTTAAGCCCGCTGAGCAGACCATAGTACTTTTCGGACACATCAGCGCGGAGTTTCAATCTCTTGTTTTGGCTGACAACAGCGATTGGAGTGCCGGTTTCCACATAGTCTCCTTGGTTGACGTTCAGTTTCTTGACAAATCCACCAAGCGGGGAAGTCACATTGACACTTCCGTCCTTTGAAGTACTTGAAGCCAGAGCCTCGTACTCGGCCTTAGCCTGCTCGAAAGCAAGCTTGCTTTGATCCAAGTGACTTTCGCTGACAATGTTGTCCTTGCTAAGCTGGACATCTCGTTCATATTCCTTTTTGGCAGCCTCATAAACTGCTTTCGCCTTTGCAAGCTGGTCGCCACCACCGAGATCCTTGGAGGAGATTGTCGCGATGAGAGAGCCTTTGCTCACAGCTGATCCTTCGGCCAATTTTCCGAAGCTGATGACACCGGAAGTCTTTGCAACAACGGTCATTTCGTCTCCCATAGAAGAGAGAATCTGCCCGCTTGTGTGGATTACCTCAGCGAAATCCCCGACGGACACAGTGTCGGTAGTGATTCCGAAAGTCTTCTGGCGTTCTATACTAACCTCGATTTCACCGTTGTGATTGTGTCCCTCATGGCCATGCCCAGCTTCCTCAGCGTGCCCGTGACCTTCATGCTCCTCGGCTCCGTGGTCATGCCCTTCATGGGCATGGTCGTGACCCTCACAAGCCTCGGTGCCGTGGTCATGTTCATGACTTTCATGTGAATGATTGCCGCATCCCGCAAGAATCGCGCAGAATGCCATCAATAATAGTATTGCTTTTTTCATTTCTGAATGTTATTTATTCTTGTTGCCAGCTTCACACTTGTATTGCACCCATAAGTTTGACGTGTGAAATGCAACCGGCTGATAATGAGTTTAATGTGAAATACCGCCCTCCGTTTTAGCCGGGCAGTGTTTTGTAAGTTGCTAATGTTCAGGAAGATACTGTTCGCGTCGCTGCTGACGTACGCCACACGTTTTGTCAATCCTGAAATTTATGCCGCGACAGGAGGGGCGTTTGGAGCCGCTGAAGAGACCAACGGCCGCACGACTACGGGTATGAGATCCCCGGAAGCATATTCAAAGACAGTGCTTTCGAGGTTGACGGTCAATAAGTTGGATAGTATAGCGAGGATCGGGAATATGCTGTCCTCATCTTCGCCGAAGTCCTGATGGTCAATGTGGAGCCTTTCCGACGGGCAGTAATGCTTGTGCGCCACGCAATGGCTTTCGTCTTGATTGTGGTTAGTGTCAGAATGGTGTGTGTGCTCATCGTCACAGCATCCGTCCATCTCACAGATTTCCTCCACGATGCAGATCATTGTCTCATGGTGATGGTGCGGCAGCACCGTCGCCAGTGTCACCATCATCATCGCCAAGAAGATTGGCACTATGGACAATTTTCTCAACATAAAGCCGCTCAGACAATCTTGGCAAAGATAGTAATTTTTTATAGATTATAAATAGATGTGTTTTTGGCGGCCCTTCGATAGGGTCCGGGACCGCTGCCTGAGTGATATGTCTCTGAAATCCGCACTACAGTAAAATATCGGTCACTGAGTTTGTCGAAGTGACCTGAAATCAAAAGAAGTTGATTCATCACGGTGAACCAACTTCTTAGGATAATGCGTTAGAAAAAATGCTGCACCAGGAGCGAAGCGACCGAAGGGGATTCGGGGAATCCTTTCCCCGTG
>DCMG01000066.1:2165-2787 GCA_002321335.1 Bacteroidales bacterium UBA1628
GTGCCCCTCTGGGGCTGTCACGAAGTGACTGGGGGTGAATTGTATCTCAGTTACTTGTAACTGAGATATTCGTCAATTGCGGCTGCGGCCTTGCGTCCGGCTCCCATCGCGAGGATGACGGTGGCGGCACCTGTGACCGCATCTCCACCAGCGAATATACCCTCTCTTGTGGTGCGGCCCTCGGCATCGGCCTCAAGGCCGCCTCGTCGTGTAGCCTGAAGTCCTTTTGTTGTGTTGACAATCAGCGGATTAGGGGCTGTGCCTAAAGCCATTATCACGGTCTCGGTAGGAATCTCGAACTCTGAGCCTGGAATCGGGACAGGGGAGCGGCGGCCGCTTGCGTCAGGCTCACCGAGCTCCATTCTGATGCACTTGATGGCCCTTACCCAGCCCTTCTCGTCACCGAGAATCTCGACCGGATTGGTCAGCATCTGGAAATCAATGCCTTCCTCCTTGGCGTGATGAACCTCCTCCTTTCTGGCCGGAAGCTCGTTCTCAGTACGGCGGTAGACGATGGTTGTGTCGGCGCCGAGCCTCAGGGCTGTTCTGGCGGCATCCATCGCCACGTTTCCACCACCTACGACGCAGCATTTCTTCCCTGCGTGAATCGGGGTCAAGTAGT
>DCMG01000157.1 GCA_002321335.1 Bacteroidales bacterium UBA1628
CCGATGTCCGCTGTTGACACTGCCGTGACAAGGCTTCTGAGGCTCATCGTCAAATGTCCTCGTTTCAAAGGGTATGAATATTCCAACAAACCGAATCTTGAGAAGAATGCGTCCGTGGCTCGTAAGGCCGCTGAGGAAGGTATCGTGCTGCTGAAGAATGACTCTGAGTCCCTGCCTTTGGCTCCTGAATCAAAGATCGCATTGTTCGGAGTGACTTCCTACGAGTTCATCACCGGAGGCACAGGAGCCGGAAACGTCAACGGCTCTTATGTGATTAACCTCAAGCAGGGACTTTCCGATGCGGGATTCGGACTTGACAAGACCACGGATGACTTCTACAATGACTGCCTCAAATACGAGAAGTTCAACACCCGCAGGATCAACAGCAAGTTCAACCAGTGGTTCGTGGACGCTGAACGCCCAGCCGAGGCTCTGCCGTCCAAAGCCGTTCTGGCTAAGGCAGCAAAGGAAGCAGACAAGGCTGTCATCACCATCGGACGAATCTTCGGTGAGGGAAAGGACCGGCTTTATCAGTTCAGCTATCTGTTGTCTGCTGACGAACTTAGGCTTATCAAGGCAGTTTCCTCTGCATTTCACGCCGAAGGGAAGAAGCTGATTGTCGTGCTGGACGTTGGTGGAATCGTGGACATGACCGCTTGGCAGGACATGGCCGATGCCGTGGTAGTCAGCTGGTTGCCTGGCTGCGAGGCAGGTCACGCCATCGCGTCCGTTCTTTCCGGCGAGAAGACACCAAGCGGAAGGCTTCCGATGAGCATTCCTGTAAGCTACTACGATGACCCGACCGCTGGCACCATGCCTCAGATTCTCACTGACAAACCGGTCAACTACTCGTTCTACCGTCCGGCACCTATCGGAGTCACAAAACGGTACGATCTTGAGAACATCGACTATGTCAACTACCGGGAAGGCATCTATTCCGGCTACAGGTACTACGTCACCGACAAGGTCCACACCGCCTACCCGTTCGGTTTTGGCTTGAGCTACACGTACTTCAAGTACAGCGGAATGACAGTGGAAGACACTGGAGATGATTACGTTGTCAACGTTACGGTGGAGAACACCGGCAAGTATTCTGGGAAGGAAGTCGTCCAGATCTACGTCAAGGCTCCCGGCAAGGACATGGACAAGCCCGTTCGTGAACTCAAAGGCTTCACCAAGACCGAGACTCTCGCTCCAGGCCAAAGCCAAGCAGTCGAGATCAAGATTCCGAAAAGTCTTCTCGCCTCCTACGATGAGTCCCGCACCGGTTGGGCCACCGAGAAAGGAACCTATTCCCTTATAGTCGCCCAGAACGCTGAGACTCCTGTTCTCGTGAAAAAGGTGAAGATCACCTCACCGGCTTTCACCCCTACCGGCAACTACCTCACCACCGATCCCCTCTTCATCGAGCGGTAACCCAGCCAAGTGCCAAGCGCGCCTCCACACGTCGTGGAGCCTACACGGTTGAAAATCAACAAAATCGCAGAATGTCCTCCTGCCCGGGATGGGTAGGAGGACATTCCGTTATATCACTCGCAGCCAAACACATCAATTCTTTCCCAAACTTTCGCTATCTTTGCAGATTGCAAAGAAAAAGCATATGGCAGACAGCAACTTTATAGACTACGTGAAAATCTGGTGCGCTTCGGGGCACGGGGGTGCGGGATCGATGCACCTTTACAGGGCTAAATATGTGCCTAAGGGGGGACCTGACGGAGGTGACGGTGGACGCGGAGGTCACATTATCCTCAAGGCCAATCCGCAGTTCTGGACGCTGATCCACCTGAAATACCGCAAGCACATCAAGGCTGAGGACGGGGGGCACGGTGAGGGCGGACTCAGGACCGGAAAGAATGGCGAGGATGTCATTCTGGACGTACCGGTCGGCACTGTCGCCAAGGATGCAGAGACAGGGGAGGTGCTGTTCGAGATGATGGAACCGGGAGAGACACGGATTCTCTGCAAGGGAGGACGCGGAGGCCTTGGCAACAATAACTTCAAGACAGCCACCAATCAGACACCTCGTTTCGCCCAACCGGGTGAGGACGGACATGAAGGCTGGTTCATCCTTGAACTGAAGGTGCTGGCGGATGTCGGGCTTGTGGGCTTCCCTAACGCTGGAAAATCCACCCTGCTGGCGGCAATCACAGCGGCAAAGCCTAAAATTGCCAACTATGCCTTCACAACGCTGGAGCCGAACCTTGGAATAGTCAAATACTATGACGATCAATCATTTGTGATGGCCGACATTCCAGGAATCATCGAGGGCGCCCACGAAGGGAGGGGCATCGGAATACGCTTCCTCCGCCACATAGAAAGAAACTCGGTGCTTCTCTTCATGGTCTCAGCGGAAGAGGACGACATCAAGGCAAGCTACGAGACCTTGCTGAATGAGCTTAAGGAATATAACCCCGAGCTTCTGGACAAGGACCGCGTGCTGGCCGTCACCAAATGCGACCTGATTGACAAAGACATAGAGAAAGAGATCGAGCCGACGCTTCCTAAGGGGATCCCTCACGTGTTCATCTCATCGATCAGCGGAGAGGGTGTCAAGGAATTAAAGGATATGCTATGGTCAGCGCTTCACTCATAGGCTTCCTCCACAGAATCGATCAGGATGCCACGCTGTTCCTCAACAGTCTAAGCACACCAATAACTGACCAGCTATGGGTGCTGATGTCTGACAAGACGGTATGGATTCCGGCCTACGCGCTCTGCGCCTGGTTCCTATTCCGCAGATTAGGTTGGAAGAAGGCTTCGATTGTCTTGATTTCCATCGGCTTGGCGTTTGGCCTATGCGATCAGTTCTCAAACTTAGTAAAGCATTCCGTTGACAGGCTAAGGCCAAGCTACAGTGCAAGGATGCTGCTCGGAGGACTGAACCTGCTCGAAGGACGAGGAGGATTTTTCGGATTCTTCTCGGCACACGCGGCTAACGCTTTCGCCCTGGCCATGTGCCTGATCATCGGATTCAGGAATGACAGGACACACACCTATAACGCATTCTACAAGTTTGCCATTATCTGGGCGGCACTCGTGGCGGTCAGCAGGATTTTCGTTGGGAAGCATTATCTCGGCGACGTGATTGTCGGAGCGATCATCGGGCTGACAATAGGTTACTTTGTCGGTATGCTGGCCAGATATGTCATCCAGACACGCATCGACAAAGTACCTGTCACAGGGCTCACAATGATATTCGATGAGAGGAGAAAGCCTACAACTCTGACAAAACCTTCTCCATCCGGTTCCCGCGGGAACCTTTGATCAGGATTGTGTGGTCGGAAACCGGATTCTCTTTCAGCCAGGCCACCAAATCATCTGATTTAGGGAACCATTTAACATTTGAAATCGCTTCGAAAACTTGTGAACCAAGTCGAGCATCCGGCCCTTCGACAAGCTCAGGGACCGGAGTGGACGGGTGGTGAGCCTGTCGAACCATCCGCTCTGAATCAAGAGCCTTGCGGAACTCTTCTCCTACGAGGCAAACCAGATCCAGATTCATTGCGACCAACTTTTCCAACACGATAACATGCTCTGAGACAGACTCTTCCCCAAGCTCGCGCATTTCACCTAGCATGGCTGCTTTCAGCGGTGCCTGAACCGAAGCAAGGTTGTCTAGCGCCGCGGCCATACTCGTAGGATTGGCGTTGTAGGCATCCTCAATCAAGATGTTACGCTCGGTCTTCTCCAACTGCGAGCGATTGTTTTTAGGAATATATTCACTCACTGCCTGAAGCGCATCTTCGAGGGAAACTCCGAAATGGAGACCGACTGCTATGGCTGTGGCGATGTTGTTGGCGTTGTAGGCACCGGCGAGGTAGGTTTCCAGACAAAGAAGGTTTTCGGTACAGTCATGATTGGTTATCGGTCCTTCGACAGGCTCAGGGACCGAGGTGTTTCCGGTCGCTTCGACAGGCTCAGCGACCGGGACGGTGACGGAATCCGGGATGGCCATGCGGACAAACGGATGATCGGCGTCGGACGGCAGAACAATCGCCCCCCAATAATTCACACCATACTCAATGGCCTTCAGCCCCTTACGCTCAGCGGCCATCCCAACCAGAATCGGATCATCAGCATTCAGGAATATGCCCTTTCCGTGCTCAAGAATATAGTCGTAAAGCTTCCCCTTCGCCTTCTTGACCCCATCAAAACTACCGAATCCGAGCAGGTGGCCCTTGCCGACATTTGTGATGATTCCATAGTCAGGTTCAGAAATTTTGACCAGCGTCTCAATGTCGTCCGGATGGCTGGCCCCCATCTCGATAACAGCGACCTGTGTCTTGGAATTGATGCCGAGGACAGACAGTGGAACTCCGATGTCATTGTTCAAGTTGCCTTGCGTGGAAGTGACGTTGTACTTGACCGACAGCACTCTCGTTATCAATTCCTTGGTCGTGGTCTTGCCGTTGGTTCCGGTCAATCCTAAGACTGTCAGCCGTTTGCCATCGACAAACGTGTTCTCTCTGTGATGACGTGCAAGCGCCTGCAAAGCCTCAAGAGTGTCATGGACAACAATAACACGAGAATCTCTTGAGGCGGCTGCCGCAGAGTCTTCGTCCACCACTGCATAACGGGCTCCGGCCTCAAGAGCCTTGAGAGCATATTCATTACCATCAAAATTCTCTCCCTTCAGCCCGAAGAACATCTCTCCCCC
>DCMG01000005.1:0-10307 GCA_002321335.1 Bacteroidales bacterium UBA1628
TCTGCAAATCTAAGTGAAAAGCAATGCGAAGAGCCACGCAGCCTCGTCGTCAGACAAGGTGTTGGCATCAAGGTTAGTGATAAGGTTGCGGACGTTTTTCTCCATCTCTTTCTCCTTTGTCTGGACGATGAGTTCATATAGATTCTCATGAATCTCTCTCGGTCTCAATCCCGTCAACTTCGGAAGTTCCTTACGCAACTCTTGGAGAATATCATTAAGCATTGACCTAATCGCATTCGCTTTCTTGTCAATATCTTTCTCGTCAATGTCACCGTTTTTCGCAAGTTCACGTGCCAGCTTCAGGGCATAACCATATGTTGACTCATCCTCTCCCGGTACAGACAGCTCCGGCCAAATGGCAAAACCCCAGCGAGCCATCAATATTCTTTTTTTTAATTGCGGTAGTTTTTCCGCCCACTTGCGAATGTATGGAATCATCTCTTTCGAAAATATCTCACGGGAAGTTGGCTCTGATTCTTGAACATCCTGTTGTTCAGACAGGAGATCGACAATGCCATGATAACCATATTTACTTAATACATTCTGCAGTGACCAGCCGATTTCTGTATAGAAGTACGAACTAAAAGCTCCTTTTTCAGGATCGTACTCTTCCAGTTTCTTGTGCAAGTAGAGAATGGCGTCATGACTGGCTTCTTCGATAATATTGTCACGATCTGAAACGTTCCTGAGTGTTTGTGATTGCAGTAGTTTGCCACAAACACACTTTGCATAATCCATATATTCACTCAGAACCTTTTCATTATTGTTGATATATGCATCCTCGAAATCTGATGGACACATTCGTTCCAGAACTTTTTTATCTACTGCCATAGTGTTAATAGTATTAGCGTTTCCACAAAAGTACGAAAAAATCAACCATTATTTCTTTATTGACAAAATAATATACACAATCAACAAAGCCGGAACGACCACAATGAAAATCTCCCAAAGAAATTCCAAAATAAAACCGAAAATGGTTCCTATCATTCGCCTTATCATGTCCCACATTCTGTAAAACAGATAGTTCGGCTCTTTGTAATAAAGATACGGAGCCAACCATCCCGCGAAGGATCCCACACCTTTGAGGAATGGGCGGACAATCGGTGAATGAGAGAGATAGATGTTATCTTCGCAGAAAGCCGCATAATTTATCACGAAAAAATCAGGATCGTCATCTGAAACATCGTCAATAAATCGGGCTCTTTCATACCACCATATAGCCTTGATTGTGGATTTAGACACACCATCTCCATCACGGTACCGCGTCGCAAGAGAAGCCTGGCTTATCGCGTCACCTTTTCTGGCATCTTGAATAAGTTGTTTCACATCTTCTGTCATGATCTTAAAAATGTTGTTTTACCAATAATAAGAGCCACGAGACAAAATGTCAGAAAATTTTTTCAAAAATTTTCTGACATTTTCAGATCCACGGCTTATTATAATCAGAATTAACATTTACATGTGCGTGCATAACTGAATAGGACAGTGTGCGTGATGTAGATTCATTAATATTCATAAAAGGAGATAAGAACAAAACTTTATTCGTAATGAACTACTCTGATCCGGAAAAGACCCGTATGCGTCAGATGAGAGCCGCGCATAAAGAATCAAGACAGGAGCCTGTAAACACGGTGGCCTGCCTGAACACAATCCTGAAGCAATTGCTTGTGAATGGATATTCACAGGACTATCTGGACAAGACATCGAAGGAGATAGAATATGTCTGCCGGAAGTTTTCCATCACTCCGATCCAAAGTGCTCTCCTTGCGGTGATCGCGGAAGAATCCAGCGGTGGCAGGACTGCGGAGTATGAAGACATAGCCCAATCCTTCGATGTCACGAACCTTGAACTCATGAGTTACATCAAGGAAGTTCATGATATGTCACGCAAACATATCATCAGGATTTTGGTCAACCCGCACCGTAACTACTGCAATTATGACGTCTATGGCGATGCGATGGAGGCCATCCTGAATGACTCGGAATATTCCGCTCCGAGCAACGCCAACCTTGACACGGAAGAGATTTTCTCCCGCATGAGAAAACTCTTCTCTGAATATTACGAATATGCCCTGCCGGTGAATCGGCTGTACGAGGAGTTGACTGATCTTGTGCAGAACAGCCCAGATTCATTATTCTGCCAAAAAGTTAAAGAAACAGAAATTGAGGAAGCTCACTATCTGGTGATATTCCTTTATCTATGCCATAGGTACGGCAGCCACGGGGTCGGTTCGATGGAAGTTGATCGCTTGCTTAAGTTATTGGATCCGAAAAAAGACAGCAAAAGGATAGAAAGGGAAATCATGCGTGAAAGCACGTCTATCCAGTATTTCGGGCTTGTTGAGTTCTGCTCCGAAGACGGGTTGGCGGACACATCCAAACTCACTCTTACAGAGAAAGTCCGCAGGGAATTCTTTACTGAGCTTGACATTCGGAATGAGGATGCGGATGTGCGTAATCCTGACATAAAGAGCCACGAGAGCATTGTGAAAAAACGTTTGTTTTTCAATGCTGCGGAAAGAGAACAGATGGGACGCCTGTCCAGTTTGCTTAGGGATGAAAACTTTAAGGAAGTTCAGGGCAGACTTGCGGAACAAGGCTTGCGAAAAGGAGTGAATATCCTCCTTTATGGTCCTCCGGGAACAGGAAAGACGGAGAGTTGCCTTCAATTGGCGCGTGAGACAGGACGAGACATATTCATTGTGGATGTCTCAAAGCTTCGCTCCAAATGGCATGGAGACTCCGAGAAGAATGTCAGCAACGTGTTCCGAACATATCATGATCTTGTCCGCCGCAGCGAGAGGGCTCCCATTCTTCTGTTCAACGAAGCTGATGCTATTCTTGGTGTCAGAATGGCAAATCCCGAACACAGTTGCGACAAGAGCAACAACTCGATTCAGAACATCATTCTGCAGAACATGGAGACGCTTGACGGCATACTCATCGCCACGACCAATCTGGAGACCAGTCTTGATCCGGCGTTTGAGCGCAGGTTTCTGTTCAAGATACGCCTGTCGGTTCCGGATGAGGGCACAAGATCGGAAATCTGGAAAGAGATGCTTCCGGGACTCTCCACAGACGACGCTCGGATTCTCGCCCGTGAATATCCATTGTCAGGTGGCCAGACCGAGAATGTGTGCCGCAAAGCCGCTATCTCCTACATCATAGAAGGGAAAAAGGCCGGCATGACTGAGTTGACAAAATATTGCGATGAAGAGACCCTTGGCGAAAAGCCGGTTGGAAAGCGCCGCATAGGATTTGAATATCCAGGGCGGTGATTTTTGAAATAGCCGAGAGAAACCGATTCGGTCCACTCCCGGCATATTCATTTGATATGAATTCTTCTCACTACGAGGATAACTTATCGCTCTTGTTGGTTAGATTCAATGGCATCTTTTATGTCTTCCGGACCATAGAGGATCATTTCCTTTTCTGAATTCAGAATAGAAAAGCGCTTGTCAGACACTGCGTTCAGGGCATCAAGCAGCAGACAGAGGCTTGGAGATTCTGCAGTCAGGGGTTCTGGATCCAGTTGCCATCCTTTCTGGATGTATATTGGATTACCGCCTATAAAGAGTGGACGAAGAATGTAACTTATATTGCCGTTTCTCTTTAGGCAGAAAGGAGAGTACACATGGAATCCATTTGGATAAATACCCTTGTCCTTGCAAGAATAGTCATAGTAATATATCATCTGCGCCATTGCCCTTTCGCCTCCGACACTGTCGGCGACCTTAAAGATCGCATAGGCCATTTCTGTCGGATCCTCAGATGCGAAGACCTGAACCTGCCGATAGGATGATCCAAACTTTTCCTGTGTTCCTGAATATATGATTGAACTGCCTGTCGCTATTGAAGTTGATTTACCTGAATGTTTCCATCTGGCCGGTGCGTCCTCACGGATAGTGACACCGTTCTTCCTCATGTGAGGTTCAAGGTACGGGTTCACATCGACGATGACATTAGGCTTATGGTACTGGTTGTTGAGGATTTTCTGAACCAATTCAAAGCATTCTTGAGCCTTGTCCTTGTATCCATCGTCACCTAAAGATGTTCTTGACAACTTTGAGATTTTGGTCTTATAGTCAGGGACATAGTCATCACTATCAGTTATCCAATTGGAGATTTCACGGTACCGGCTCATCATGTCTGCGGTTTTCTCTCCGAATGATTCATTGAGATACAAACCAAAACCGTATTCATTAGGACCGTTCTCCTGTTTACCCTTGACATCATCGTATGCGTCAATTGCCAGTTCGCATAGATCTTTGTCGTGAAAACATGCATTTGTCAAGAATTCCAACATCCCACATTCCGCGAACGCCTCTTCGAGTTCATGGACAACTTGACCTCCTTCTGAATTTTTGGAATCATAGTAGGCATGCATGGCCTCGTGGACATAGACATAGGCGAATATGTTGTCGGCGGATTTTCCTCTCCGCTCGGCATAATTTTCAATGTTCTCCTTGAACAGATAAATCACAGGAGAATTGTAAGAGAAATCCCAGTTGCAGTACAGGCCTAAAAGAGGGTGAAATGCTCCGGGCTTAATTCGATCAAGATAATCGTTCAACTCTTTTTTAATCCTAAATAGAATTTCAGAGTTGCGGATAGCCCGCTCTTCCTCTGTAATTGTTCCATTTATATTTTTGTCTTTTAGATCATTCAATAGATTATCAATCGCTTGATCTTCGGCCTTAATTTTCTCAATAAAGGACATACGGTCAGAGATGACCACTTTATAGCCCTTCGTTTTTCTGAGTTCAGCAAGGTCGGCAAAACCTACGAGGACATCGCCACAAGGAATGTTCTCAATTTTTGTCAGAAGATCAATCTGGGACTTTGTCAAATCCATCCCGTTCTCTCGTATATATTTGAATTTTGTTGTCATATTGATTTGTTTTAATGATTTGTCATCGTTGTGTCATAGAAGCATCATAAAACCGCCGGATCATTACTCATTTGGAAGCAAAGCAGAAATCATGAACTTCTCTTTCGACATATAGTCCAGCACCGACTTGTGATCATTCACATCAATTTGTTCTTTGACCAGATCATATAGTCTGTTTAGATGAACGTCAGCGTTTTTGTCCTGTTTCAATTCGAACAATTGATCACATCCGATGTACGCCGCCATCATTGGAACAATCACACCTCTTACGAAATATTCGTCAGTGTCTAAGATAAGAGTAAACAATTGATTGATCTGGTAGGTTTCCCTTGCTTCCTCGTCCATGTCGGAGAAAGTGTCCGTGTAATCGGTTTCCGACATGTCCGACAAGTCGAAGCCGTGATGCATCCACTTATGGCGGAGGCCTTTATTATCTGTGTACCATACACAACCATGGGTGTCTGTTGTTATGTCATGCGGCTTTTTATTCGCCTGCTTACTCCCCCGGTGTAGATATTTATTCACTTCAACTATTTCACGATTAGGTTTTGGTAGAGTATCTAGAACTTTTTGGGGGTCACTCTCTGGTAATTTAAAATCAGACTTCACGGCATAACCACTTTCTTTCATTAAGTTAAGTAGATGAGCCGCAATGGTTAGAATGGAATGTCCGCAGATGTTATATTTACCAAGAGATGATAGTTCGTGAGATTTGATAAGGAGAATGAAATCAATCACCTTGTCAATGTTTTCATCTAATTCGCATACAGTCCGAATTTCTGGCAGCTCTGCCACAAATTTCCCTAAATTATTAGCTCCGGCATATTCCTTAAATATCGTCCCCTCTGAGTCTTGGTCTGAATAATTTACCATACCTTTAAGGAACATGCAAGGCAAAATTTCTTTGGCAACTTCTTTTTTTCCATCATTAGGATCCTCCTCTTTCATGATTCCTATGGCATTGTTGAGGATGAAAGACACTGATGGTTCACAATCTTTGTCTTTTGCTTTACCATCACCATAGATGTACTTTAGATTTCTAATGTTCAACTTTCCATATGGGTCACAAGTGGCCATAAAAACATGGCGCACAAAAGTCCGTAAGAGGTTATACTCCCAAATCAACTGAAACTCATTATTGGTATTCATAATATTATATGGTTAAACATGTCAATATTAATCAAAAAAATCCACTTGAACAAATGTTCGTGTATTAATAATAAGAGGAACCACCGCAAACGTCAGATAAAAATTTCACTTTTGTGTGGATATTATATACGAGTGGGCTAACGCCTGTTTTATGATGCTGATGTTCAAGTGATTATTGATAACCGTCGCTTCTTGGCAATGATTTGTCTGCTGATGATTTAATTTTCCTTGTAACCACCCTCTATGTTATGCATAAAAGACAAGATAGAAGCGGAAAGAGTTTGGTGGGTATTTTCGGGGTGCGAAAGTCGGCTTTCCGCACCCCGGAACCAATCAGAAAGTCTCCTTGGGTGCATAACAGCCTCTTTCGCACCCGAAATAAGATAAGCTCGTATATGAGCAGGATTGCAGCGACTCACGTCAATGTGTAAGTAGAGGTGGGGCTTATTAGGGCTGGATTGCTGAGAATTTACGATCTCATCCTGCCAGTAAAGCTCTCACCGGACAAAAAAAGAGTGACCGTAATTTGCGGTCACTCTTAGAGATTACATCAAAGAATTATCTGGCTTTCTTCTTTTCGCTCCTGGAGGACTTTGGACCGAACTTCTTGTGGGGACGGCCTTTGCCCTTGGAGGATTTGCGCTGCGGCTGGCTGTCATTGTGGGCGACGGCGGCGTAGAAAGGCTTTTTCTTGGCCTTGCCGTCTGCGGAATCCTTGCCGGAACTGTCACCTGATGTCGTGACATCGACCAGCTCGTAGTCCAGCAGCCTTTGCTCCAGATTGGCGGCCTTGACACGGATCTTCACCGGATCTCCGAGACGGAATATCTTGCCGGTGCGGCGGCCGCGGATGAGGTAGTTCTGCTCGTCGAATTCGAAGAAGTCGGACTTCACGTCGCGCAGGGCGACCATTCCCTCGATCATCGTAGGCTTGATCTCCACGTACATTCCCCATTCGGTAAGGCCGGAGATATTACCTTCATATTCATTGCCTATCTTGTCCTGCATGAACTCGATGAGCTTGTACTTGATGCTGTCGCGCTCGGCGTTGGCCGCAATCTGCTCGCGCTCGGAGGCATGTTGGCACTGCGCTTCGTAATATTCCTTGTTCTGGCTCTCCGCATTGTCGAGGTAGAGGGCCAACAGCCTGTGTACCATTGTGTCAGGGTAGCGGCGGATAGGGGAGGTGAAGTGCGTGTAGAACTTGAATGCAAGGCCGTAGTGGCCGATGTTGTCGGTGGTGTAGATCGCCTTCGCCATCGAGCGGAGGGCTATCATCTGGAAGGCGTCGCACTCAGGCGTGCCTTTGGCCTCAGCAAGCAATGTGTTGAGAGACTTGGCGATCTCTCTTCCGTTGCCGCTCGGCCCGAACTTGAATCCGAAGTTGCTGACGAACTGCCCGAGGCTCGCGATCTTGTCGGTGTTCGGCTCGCCGTGCACACGGTACACGAATGTCTTGGCCTTCTTGTCCGCCTTGCCGTCCATCTTGCCGGAAGTCGCGATGAACTCAGCCACGGAACGGTTGGCGAGAAGCATGAACTCCTCGATCAACCAGTTGGCCTCTTTCGTTATCTTCTCGTAAACTCTTATCGGCTTGCCTGTGGCATCGACCTCCACCTTCATCTCCGGACGCTCGAAGCTGATGGCACCGGCTGCGAAACGGCGTTTGCGCAGGATGGAGGCAAGTTTGTTGAGCGTCACGATGGCCTCTCTGATGTCCTGACCGATGGCCGGATCCGCAGGCTCCTTGCCGTCGCTCTCAATGATCTGCTGTGCTCCGTCGTAGTCGAAACGATAGTCCGAGCAGATGGCCGTGCGGCCGAACCAACGGCTCTCGATCTTTCCGCGAGGTGTCATCTCGACCACTACCGAGAAGGTCAGCTTCTCTTCGTGAGGACGGAGAGAGCAGAGTTTGTTGCAGAGTTTCTCCGGGAGCATCGGGACGGTTCTGTCAACGAGATAGACAGATGTGCCGCGCTCCTGAGCCTCCTTGTCCACGATGGTGCCCGGAAGCACGTAGTGGGACACGTCGGCGATGTGGATTCCGATCTCGTAGTTGCCGTTGTCCAGTTTCTTGAACGACAAAGCGTCGTCAAAGTCCTTGGCGTCTGTCGGGTCGATGGTGAATGTCAGCGTATTGCGGAAGTCCCTGCGCTCCTTGATGTCCTGTTCCGTGATCTTGTCCGAAATCTGGTCGGCGGCGTTCTCCACCTCTGGCTCAAACCTGTACGGCAGGGCATATTCAGCGAGGATGGCGTGCATCTCCGTGTCATTCTCTCCCGGCATTCCGAGCACATCCACGATATGGCCTTTCGGAGTCGGCTCGCCCTTGTCCCATCCGTCGACCAGAGCCGCCACTTTCATTCCTCTTTTCGCGCCCTCTGGAAGGGTGTCGAAATCTATGCTGATGTCGTACGGCATATTCCTGGACTGCATCAGCACCCATGCCTGCCTTCCGACAATATGCAGCACACCGACGAACGGCTTGTGGCTGCGCTCTACTATCTCAATGATCTCACCCTCACGACGTTTGGCCGCATCCTTCCTGCCGCGTCCGCCCTCTGAGGCTTCTTTCCTTTCGCTTGTCACCGCACATTTCACGATGTCTCCGTTCAGCGCGCCACGGGTTTTGGACGCCTTGACGAACACATCGTTGTCCGGCTCGCCTTCAATGATCACGAAGACATAGCCGTCCCTTGTCATTTGAACTTTACCGGTTACCTCCTCCAGCACTCTTTTTGTCTTCTGTCTGGAACCGAATTTCCTGTCGCGGCTCTTCCTGCCGCCTTTCTCGCCACCCTGGCGATTTCTTTTTTTCTGCATTACGAATATATTAATGGTGCAAAGGTACGAATTTTCCCTGCAAACGATGAGCCCGAAAGACAGATTATGATTATCTTTGCAACGAAAGTGGCTTGATTTTATGAATATTCAAAATTTGGCTTCTTCGGAGTTTTAATTGAATTTTCATAACCAAACACAGGCACGGCAATAATTAAAAACTCAAGAATATGTCTGACATAAAGAACGACAGCAGAATCGTCATGACACTCGATGCCGGCGGCACCAACATGGTGTTCGGCGCGATGAAAGGCGGTGAGTTCTGCTGCGAACCTATCACCCTTCCTTCCAACGCTGACAATCTCGACCGTTGCCTTGGCACGATGGTGACGGGCTTCACAAAGATCAAAGAGGAGTTGGGTGAGGCGAAACCTGTGGCCATAAGCTTCTGTTTCCCTGGCCCAGCCGACTACCCTGACGGAATCATCGGAGGCTACCTCCCGAATTTCCCTTCATTCCGCGATGGAGTCGCTCTCGGACCGTTCCTTGAGGACACGTTCGGGATTCCGGTCTTCATCAACAACGACGGAGACCTTTACGCCTACGGAGAGGCTCTCGGAGGAGTGCTCCCGGAAGTGAATGAGAGGCTTGCAAAGGCCGGAAGCGCCAAGCGTTACCACAACCTCATCGGCTACACTTTCGGCACCGGTCTGGGAATAGGCACGGTGATCAACGGAGAACTCAACCGTGGCGACAACTCCTGCGTGGAGACCTTCTGCCTCAAGCATCCTGACATGCCGGACATCATCGTTGAGGACGGGGCATCGATCCGCGCCGTGAAGAGAGTTTACGGCGAGTTGACCGGTAATCCGAATCATGGACTTGAACCGAAGGACATCGCCGAGGTCTGCGAGGGCAAGAGGCCCGGCGACCGTGAGGCCGCGATCAAGGCGTTCGACAAGATGGGCGAGGTCGCTGGAGACGCGATGGCGACGGCAGTCACCCTGATTGATGGCCTGATTGTGATCGGAGGCGGTGTGATGAACAACCACAAGTACCTGATGCCGGGAATATTACGCACTATGCGCGGCAAGATGCACCAACTCACCGGCGAGGAACTGAACCGTGTCCAGATGAAGGTCTATAACCTTGATGATCCTACCGAGTTTGAGCAGTTCGCCCGCGGCGAGGCTCGTTCCTTGAAGGTCTACGGCAGCGACCGTGAGGTGATTTACGATCCTCAGAAGCGTGTCGGCGTGATGCGTTCGAAGATCGGCGCCAGCAAGGCGATCTCGCTCGGAGCCTATGCGTTCGCCCTCACCGAATTGGACAAGAAATAGTTATAAAGGAACTTAACGAATATGTACCCTCTGAAATTTGAGCCCTATCTCCGCGAGATGGTGTGGGGCGGAGAAAAAATCGCCCCGTTCAAGGGCATCAAGACAAAGCAGCATCACATCGGGGAAAGCTGGGAGATCTCGGCTGT
>DCMG01000005.1:10350-10682 GCA_002321335.1 Bacteroidales bacterium UBA1628
CCGGGCCACGTCTCCACGATAGCCAACGGCCCTCTTGCCGGCAAAAGCCTGACCGACGTGATGAATGAATATGGTTCCGAACTCGTCGGCAAGAAGGTCTTCTCCAAGACCGGCACGGAGTTCCCGCTGTTGATAAAATTCATCGACGCGAAGAGCGACCTGTCCATTCAGGTCCATCCGAACGATGAGCTTGCCGAAAAGACCCACCCCGGGATGAAAGGCAAGACCGAGATGTGGTACGTTGTGGGAGCCGATGAGGGAGCTCATCTGCTGAGCGGTCTCACCGAGTGGATCACTCCCGATGAATATGAAGAAAGGGTCAACGAGCACAC
>DCMG01000176.1 GCA_002321335.1 Bacteroidales bacterium UBA1628
GTGCCATGTCCGGGATGAGGAGTCGCTCCACAGGCGGCTGCTCGGTAGTGTTCACGAAGGATATGATCTTGTCGAGCGCACCGGCTGCCTCGAACTCATGCTTGAAGTAGAGATAGTCGTCGTTCGAGAGTCCCATTCCGCCGAGGATAATCTTGTCGACGTCCGCACGGAGGGCAACCTGAGCCATCACGTTGTTGTAAGGCTGGTCGGAGTCCGCGAAGAACGGAATCTTCTGTCCGGACACGAGCGTGTTGTTCAGGTCGATGCCGGCGATTCCCGTAGGGATAATCTCAGAAGGCTGTTTCCTTTTGTACGGGTTCACTGACGGACCGCCGATTTCGCGTACCTCGCCTTCAACCTCCGGACCGCCGTCGATCGGCTTTCCGTAGGCGTTGAAGAAACGTCCGGAGAGCTGCTCGCTGACCTTGAGTGTAGGAGGTTCACCGAGGAAAGTCACCTCGGCGTTGGTCGGAATGCCCTCAGTTCCGGAGAACACCTGAAGGGTGACGAGATCACCCTTGGTCTTCACGACCTGGGCAAGCTTGCCGCCAACTACGGCAAGCTCGTCATTGGAAACTCCCTTGGCCTTGAGCGAAACGGTGGCCTTGGTGATGGCTTCCAGTTTTGTGTATATTCTTTGATAAGCTTTATTTGCCATAGTCTTCAATGAGTTTGTTGATCTTATTAGCGTAGTTCTCGAATTCCTCGCTGTGGAACTTGGTGTAGTTCATCTGACGGAGGTCGTTGATGAGTTCCTTGAAGAACTCGCGGCACTTCTCGAAGTCCTCGAAGTCGAAATCTATGTCGCACAAGGCGAGGACAAGATCAAGCATGTACTTCTGGCGGTCCATCGGACAGAGGGCGTCGGTCTCGTCGAATGCGTCCTGTTGGAGGAATACGAAGTCGATAAGCTCTGACTTCCAGAAGCTTACGTGGTATGCCACAGGAACACCGTCATCACCGAGAATGTTGATCTGCTCGTTAGCCTCACGTCCTTTGCGCAGAAGGTTCTTAGCCTTGATCACATTTGCTACCCATCCGTGCTCCACCTGCTCGTCGAGCCATGAGATGATCTCAGGATATTCAAGGTACTTTGAATATGACTCGATCGGGTTGACGGCAGGATACCTCTTCTGGTCGGCGCGGTTCTGCTCCAGTCCGTAGAAGCACCTTGCGGCCTTCTTGGTGGATTCGGTCACAGGCTCCTTGAGGTTACCTCCGGCAGGGGACACCGTTCCGATGAAGGTGACGGCTCCGGTCTTGCCGTTGTTCAGGACAACCATTCCAGCGCGGGCGTAGAAGTTCGAGATGATGGCCGAGAGGTCAACCGGGAACGCGTCGGCTCCAGGGAGCTCCTCCATACGGTTGGACATCTCCCTCAGGGCCTGTGCCCAACGGGAAGTTGAGTCCGCGAGAAGAAGGCACTTCAGACCCATCGCTCTGTAGTATTCACAAATCGTCATCGCTGTGTAAACGGATGCCTCACGGGCAGCTACAGGCATGTTCGAGGTGTTGCAGATGATGGTGGTACGCTCCATCAGGTGGCGTCCAGTGTGTGGGTCGATGAGCTCAGGGAACTCAGTGAATATCTCCACGACCTCGTTGGCGCGCTCTCCGCAGGCAGCCATCACGATCACATCGGCCTCGCCTTGTTTGGCGATAGCATGCTGGAGTACGGTCTTGCCGCAGCCGAAAGGTCCAGGAATGAATCCGGTGCCGCCTTCAGCGATAGGATTGAACGTGTCAATGCAGCGGACTCCAGTCTCCATGATCTTCTGTGGCCTTGGTTTTTCCTTATAGGCCTTGACAGCGACCTTAACCGGCCATTTCTGAGTCATCGTGACGAAATGGTCCTCACCATCTGCACCAGCCAACACAGCGACCACCATGTCGATGTTGTACTTTCCGGCCTCTGCGATTTTCTTCACGGTATATTCCCCTTTGAATGAGAATGGCACCATGATTTTGTGAGGCAACCAACCTTCCTTCACCTCTCCGAGCCAGTCAGCAGCAATGACTTTGTCACCTTCTTTGGCGATAGGGGTGAAGTCCCAGAGTTTAGTGTGATCCAGTGGGTCGGTATATTCACCTCTCTTGAGGAATACAGACTCCATCGTGGTCAGATTGTTCTGGAGACCGTCATAGACACTGGAGAGAAGACCTGGGCCGAGTGTTACCTCAAGCATTTTGCCTTCAAACTCCACAGGGTCTCCGTTTTTCAGTCCACGGGTGCTTTCGAACACCTGGACCGAGGCCTTGTCTCCATTCACCTTGATGACCTCGGCCAGGAGGGGAGTACCCGCAAGGGTGATGTAGCAGAGCTCATTCTCCGCCACAGGTCCGTCCACCTGAACCGTCACAAGGTTGGAAACAATTCCTGTTACCTTTCCTTTTGTCTTCATATTCAGTTATTTCAATTTTCTATTTTGAGGGTTCGTAGTTCACGCCTTTGAAGGTGCCTCTGACCTCGTCCACGAGGCGGATGAACATCTCGCGGCCGGTCTTCTCGTCGAGGGCGAACCATCTGCCGATGATGCGCAGCCTTGCGATGAAGCCGAGGATGGCGTCAAGGTCGAAGTAGTTGAACGTGGTGATCTCGTTGATCTTGTCCCACATCAGGGAGTCCAGTCCGCGTTCGCGGGACAGCAGGTCGGGGGCGTTCAAAGCCTCCTCAAGCCTCTGGCCCTCCGCGAACTCGCCGGTTTCCAGCTTGATGGTGTCCTGATCCAGCGGCCTCTCGAAAGCCTTGTTCAGGAAGCGGGCCTTGCCGTTGCGCACGTTCAGGTCGAAGGTGAAATATTCCTTCAGGAATCTGTCGCTGTCCTTCAGGGCGGCCTCGTAGAACTCCTTGGTAAGGTTCTCGTCCTTGAATCCGTCCAGCAGACGGTCCACGACCTTGATGTCGGAGCCGCACAGCTGGGACTTGATCCATCCGACGTAAGTGTCGAAGGACGTGCCCTCCCCGAACTTCCAGTCAAGCGAGATGGCCGGAAGGCTGGAGATTATGTACTCGTAGTTGTTCATCACTCGCCGAAGAGTATCTTGCGTGTGGCAGGTCTGAGATAGTCGCCGATCAGGGACTTGAACGTCTCGTCGGTGAGGCTGATGAAATAAGAGCCGTCCTTAGGGCCGATGGTGAAACCGCCGGCGACCTTCTTGGAAAACTCGGCTGTGACCCCGCCCTTGAGAGTGCTTGCCAACTCTCCGCTGACAAATGGCTCAAGCTCTTTCTTCAGGCTTTCCGGGAGCACCACGTTGAGATCAACGGCTTCCTCGGCGTTGAACTTCCCGGCCACCGCCTTGATCACTTCCTTGACAAAGTCGGCTGATGAGAGGGCAGAGGCGACCTGCTTGTCGGTCATCTTTCCGACCATAAGGTTCTCGATGTCCTTTCTGGTGGCCTGAAGGCTCTGGACGGCGGCCATCTTCACGTCGCCCTCGACCTTGGTCTTGTAGTCCTCGGCGTCCTTCTGAGCCTTCCTGAGAATGGATTCGGCCTGCTTTTTGGCGTCCTCAATGATTTCGGCGGCCTTTTCGTTGGCCTTGGCGAGGATGGCCTCACCTTCTTCCTTACCTTTTGACAGTCCCTCCTTGTAGAGCTTGTCGGTCAGTTCCTGTAGCTTGTTTTCCATCTATATTATGTGTTGATTTTCCAGATTCTACAAAGATAATCAAAAGAATGCTCTTGCCAAAACAATTTAATTTCTATCTTTGTCTTTGCGATAACATTATGTAATAAAGCAAACCTTTTCGCTTATGAAAGTATCATTGTTGTCTTTGATTCTTCTGGCCATTCTGGTTCCTGGTCATGTCATCGGGAGTCCGCGAGAGTCAGAAGGTGGCACCGTTGTTCTGGAGGATCCTTCTAAGGACGACAAGAAGCCGGAGCGTCCGTACAGTGAGGGACTCAAGGCCGTGGAGCAAGACGGGATGTGGGGTTTCGTCAATCTGGACGGTGAACTGGTCATACCGTACAAGTACCACTACGTCAGATCATTCCATAATGGGCTTGCCATGGTGAAACTACGTGGAAAATGGGGCTACATAGACTGGTTCGGCAACGAGTTGATTCCACTTGAGTTCGATGAGGTGGCATCATTCCGTGACAGCCATGCTTTCGTAAAGAAGGATGGCAGGGTCGGCTTGCTGGATGTCGCCGGTAATGTGTCCTACGACTACGATAGAATAAAGGAGTTCACCTTCCCGTACATTTGGTTGGACTCCAAGCCGATGTTTAACGGAGGCGATGCCAACAAGTTCTCAGCGTGGGTCAACACCCAGCTGAAATACCCCGAACTCTCCAGAATGTACGAAGCCGAAGGTACAGTGTCACTGACTTTCTGTGTGGATGCTGAGGGAAATGTCTCTGATGTCAAGGTCACGAAAGGAGTTAGCCATGAACTGAACCACGAGGCTGTAAGGGTTGTCTCGGAGTCCCCGAAATGGACTCCTGCGACCTATGATGGCAAACCTGTGAAAGCCTCTTTCTCGTATTCGGTGATTTTCCGTCTGAAACCTAAAAGCATTAAAAGATGAGCAGAATCTTGACTTTCTTCGGACTCTTTGTTTTCCTTTCCTTGAATATGTCCGCGGCCGGACCATTGACGCCTGTTTCAAAAAACGGTAAATGGGGCTTTGCCGATAAAGACATGAATGTCGTGATCCCTTGCGCCTATGATGCGGTGTCCCCGTTCGACAACGGTCTTGCCATTGTCTGCTCGGAAGGCAGGTTCGGCTATATCGACCAATTCGGAACAATCCTTTATCCTATTGAATATGAAGTCGCTTCTCCTTTTCATCAGGCTCATGCCTTCGTCGTCAAGGACGGCTTGCTCGGACTGCTGAACATTGCGGGCGATGTCACCTTTGACTATAATATAATGAAGCGTTTCACCCTGCCTGTGGAATGGGCTGACACCCCTGCCAGATTCATCGGTGACAAGTCCGGCGATTTTCAACTTTGGGTGGACAAGAACAAAAAGTATCCATCTGCCGCGCGCAAGATGGGAATCAGCGGCTTTGTCGAGGTGGAGTTCACGGTTGGTCTGGACGGGAAGGTGACCGACGTCAAGGCTTTGACAAGTGCCAATCCGGACCTTGACAAGGAGGCGGTAAGAGTGGTGTCCAGCTCTCCGGTCTGGGAACCCGCTAAAATGGGCGGCCTGCCTTTCATGACAAGGTTCTCCATCATGGTCTCCTTCAGTTTCCCGTCGAGGCGTTAGCGGTTGATGTTTTATGAATATTTAGTAAGCGGCAACTTATTTTTTGCCGCTTACTAAAAAAAACGCATCGGTTCCGACGCGCTTTTTCCATATTCGTAGGAGTAAACTTATTATCCGAGGAAGCCGAGCAGGATTCCAGCAGCGACCGCAGAGCCGATGACTCCTGCCACATTCGGACCCATCGCATGCATCAGAAGGTGGTTGTTCGGGTCGAACTCCCTGCCGACAATCTCGGAGACGCGGGCGCTGTCTGGCACGGCGGAAACTCCGGCGTTGCCGATGAGCGGGTTGATCTTCCGGTCACCCTTGAGGAACAGGTTCCAGATCTTCACGAACAGCACACCGCAGGTCGTGGCGATCACGAATGACAGCAGGCCAAGGATGAATATCTTGACCGAGTTCCCGCTGAGGAATTTGTCCGCCTGGGTGGAGGCTCCGACGGTGAGACCGATGAGTGTCGTGACGACATCGATCAGCGGGCCGCGCGCAGTCTCTGCCAGACGCCTTGTCACTCCGCTTTCTTTCAGAAGGTTACCGAAAAACAGCATTCCCAAAAGCGGCAGTCCGGACGGTACGATGAATGCCGTGAGGAGGAATCCGACGATAGGGAAGATTATCTTCTCCTTCTGGCTGACCTGTCTTGCCGCCGGCATTCTGATCAGTCGCTCCTTCTTGGTCGTCAGCGCCAGCATGATAGGCCTCTGGATGACCGGCACAAGAGCCATGTAGGAATATGCGCTCACAGCAATCGCTCCCATCAGATCCGGGGCGAGCTGTGAGGACAGGAATATGGCCGTAGGGCCGTCCGCTCCTCCGATGATGCCGATGGCACCGGCCTGGTTCGGGTCGAATCCGAGAGCAAGAGCGAGAAGGTAGGCCCCGAATATTCCCATCTGGGCGGCGGCTCCGATCAGCAGCAGCCTCGGCTGGGAGATCAGAGCGGAGAAATCTGTCATCGCTCCGATTCCGAGGAATATTAGAGGCGGGTACCATCCCTGCTTGACTCCTTGGTACAGAATGTTCAGCACGGAGCCGTCTTCATATACTCCGATGTTCAGTCCCGGAAACATCGGGATGTTGCCGATGATCATTCCGAATCCAATCGGAACGAGCAGGAGCGGCTCCCATTCCTTCTTGATTGCAAGTGTGATAAACACGATGCCGATCAGGATCATCACAAGGTTCTGCCAAGTTGCGTTGGCGAATCCGGTGAAGTACCAGAACTGTTTCAGACTTTCGAATATGATGTCCATCCTTCTATGCTATCTTGACGATTTCAGCGCCTTCAAGGACGGAGTCGCCCTTGTTCACGAGTATGGCAGTGACGGTTCCGTCAGCCGGGGCCTGGATCTCGTTCTCCATCTTCATCGCCTCAAGGACGGCCACTTTCTGACCGGCTTTCACGGCCTGGCCTTCCTTGACTGAAACCTCGATGATCACGCCTGGGAGAGGGGAAGTCACCGGCTTGCCCGCTCCTGCAGGGGCGGATTGTTTTGCAGCGGGCGCTTCGGTGGTCGCTGAGCTTGTCGAAGCGACCACCTGGGCCGCATTCCTGTCCGTTGTCCCGGTCGCTGAGCTTGTCGAAGCGCTGGTACCAGGAGTGTTCTCCATCTCCACCTGATATGCCGCTCCGTTAACCGTCACATCTGCGATGTTCCCTTCCACTGAATTGATCTCAACGTTATACTCGTTGCCGTTGATCTTGAATTTGTACGTTTTCATGTTATTATATTCTTTTATTATCTTGGTAATTGTCTGAAATTCTGTGTCTTGTCGTTCCAATTGCTGGCCTGTGACGGGCGTATGGTGATGACGAAACTCTCCTCGTCGTGGATTCCTCCTCCGAGATAGTCGTCAAGCGCCATTGCGATGGCCGCATAGACCTCTCCTCCGAATTCCTGCGAGAGAGCCATCGAGATTGCTGCGGCAACCTCCGGAGTCATATTCCCGCTTTTCGCTGGCTTCGCAACCTTTGCCGGTTTCGGTGCCGCCGCTTTTTTGTTGGCGTTGCCGATCCAGCCGAAGATGAACGCAAGGATGGTGAGCGCGATGAACACTACCGAGACTGAAATCAGCGTCAGAACCCATCCGTGCGGGTCTTTCTCCTTCATTATCTGGCTGTTGGTCTTTGCGTCCACATCTCCGTTGTAGGATCCGGGAGTCGGCTTGTCAGTGACCTTTGTCTCGAAATCCATCATCTTCACTCCGGTCGGAACCTTTACAACCGAACAGTCAGCCGGAAGGCCAGTTGGGATGTCGATCGTGTCGATGATGGTGCGCCCGTCATTGCTGACGAGATAGATTGTGGAACCGTTGCGTAGGGTGAAATTCGTGTAATATGTTCCCTGTGAGGCGTTTCCGCTTGCGTAGAAGACAACGCTCTGTCGTGGCTTCAAAGTTGTCGAAACGTCTGAAGCAGGAATATGATACTTCCGCAGGTTGTCCTTGTCATCGGACAGGTAGCAGCCGGCGAACTTCACGCTTCCGTAGGAATTGTTGAAGATCTCGATCCAGCCGGTCCGCTGTCCGTAGCCGTCCGTAAGCCCGTTCGTGTTCTCCACGAGGACCTCTCCGATTCTCAGATCCGCCAGGTTCTGGGCGCTGAGCTCCAGTCCGGAGAGCAGAAGGACGACAGATAATAGTAATTGCCCTAATCTCTTCATAATCACTACAGAGGAAGATTGTCGTGTTTCTTGGCAGGCATCTGCTGCTTCTTTCCGGCCAGTTGCTCAAGGGCTCTGATGATGCGGAAACGGGTGTTGCGAGGCTCGATCACATCGTCGATGTAGCCTTTTTCCGCGGCCTGATAAGGATTGTTGAAGAGCTTTTCGTACTCTTCTTTCTTGGCGGCTCGGATCTTTTGCTGCTCGGCGGGATC
>DCMG01000031.1 GCA_002321335.1 Bacteroidales bacterium UBA1628
AGTACAACAACGAGTATCACCGCATGGTAAACGGCGGCTGGGGTCCTACCTTTGACCCTCTGTCCGTCTGGGAGAATTCATACAAGGCCATTGACGGCATCAACCGCTTTTTCGAGATCCTGCCACAGACCACCATTTCCAAGGACCCTGAAGATGATGCGGCCTACCGCAACCGCTGGACGGGCGAGGCTTACGGAATGCGGGCCTATCATCATTTCGTTCTGCTGCGCCATTATGGCGGAGTGGGAGTATCCGGCAGAAAACTGGGAATACCCTACCTTGACAAAAGCCTGAGCCGCGACAGCGAGGAATGGAAGCAGCTGCGCCGTCCTTCCTATCAGTCCACGGTAGAGTCCATATCCAAGGATCTGGATGTAGCCATCAGGTTGCTCCCGGAAAAGTACGAGGGGGATGACAGGGTGACGGGATGGAAAAACCGCAACCGTATGGACAAGCGCATCGCATTGGCAATCAAGGCACAGCTTTACATGCATGCGGCCAGCCCTGCCTACAACGACGGCTACTACAACATGGAGTACTGCGACTCCGCAATGTTGTATTCCGCCAAACTGATTGCATTGAATGGAGGTCTCGACGGATTGGGACAGACCGACAACACTCTTTTCTGGACAAGCGACAACATTCCTCAGGACGTGCTGTGGCGCACTAACCAGACGGACGGGACAGAAATTGCCGATTCCCGTGAGGCCCGCAACTATCCTCCGTCGCGTTACGGCAAGGGACAGGTGAACCCTACCCAGGATTTTGTGGATGCCTTCCCTGACAAGGACGGCTACCCTATAACGCAAAGTTCGGTATATAACTCCACTCAGCCTTATATAAATCGCGACCCCCGTCTTGCACGCACTGTCATCTACAACGGGGCATCGTTCGGCAACACTCCGAGCACTGCTTCGGACAACAAGATATACACGGCCAAAGAGGACACCAAGGACGGAATTGAAAACCCTGAGGCGACCCGCACCGGCTACTACCTGCGCAAGACCCTGCGCCCCGACTTCGTGATAAACGATCCGAACAAATGGCCTGTAGGGCAGAGGACCATCCGTCCGATCATACGCTTCACCGAGATTTATCTCATCTATGCGGAAGCGGCCACGGCCTCTTATGACGCTGACGGCACGTCCGAGTATGCGGACTACACGGCCCGCGACATCATCAAGGCCATCAGAAAGAGGGCCGGCCTAGGACGCTCCGACACTTATGCCTCCACTCTGCCGGCATCCGAGTTCATGGATCTGGTGAGGAACGAAAGGCGCATTGAACTTTCATTCGAGGGTTCCCGCTTCTATGACCTGCGCCGTTGGAAGGCAAAGATCAACGGGCCGGTGTCCCGCGCCTTTTTCCAGCAGAAGAACGGCACATCGGCTCCGCAGATTTCGCCCGTAGAGGGCGAGGACCGCATGTATGCCACCTTCACCTACTACGCGCCCCTTCCGGAAAAGGAACTGCTGAAATCCCCGAAATTGGAACAGAACCACTATAACAATTAAAAATCAGCCATTCAGATGAATAACAGTAGAACGAACAGATTCTTCCTCCTGTGCCTGTCGGCCGGTGTGGCCATGACCGCCTGCCAGAGCCGTTTGCCGGAATTCGAGGATTTTGAATATACGACAACGTACTTTGCCTTCCAGTATCCTATGCGCACCATAGTGCTGGGCGAGTCGGAGTACTATGACCTGACAAACGATCACAACCACAGGTTTCAGATTCAGGCGGCCATGGGCGGGGCCCGTGACAACAGGGAAGACATCATCGTAAATTTCGAGGTGGAGCCGAATCTGCTAGAAAAACTCTCGGGAGAGTCCTCCACGACAAAGGAGAAGTTCAATCTCAAGATGCTTCCTTCCACCCATTATGAACCTCTCGGCACCGACAAGATGGTGATTGAGAAAGGCAACTTCAGCGGCGGCGTAACTGTCCAGTTGACAGACGCCTTCTTCGAGGATCCTCTTTCATATCAGAACTGCTATGCCCTGCCCATACGCATAACCAAGGCGACTACAGATTCAGTGCTGGTCGGGAGTGTATATACGTCGCTTACGTCAGGACTCCCGGCATGGACAGAAAAATGGGGAGGCGCCGATCCACGTCAGTCAACCCAGTGGAGCGTGAAGCCTAAAAATTTCACCATCTACGCCGTGAAATATGTCAACCCCTATCATGGCACCTACCTGCGTCGGGGCATGGAGCAGGTTGAAGGCGAGACCGAAGGCAAAGGATATGGCTGGGAAGGCGGGTACATCGAAAAGACCAACTTCAGGCCGCTGCTTCAGACGCGCGGGATGCACCGTCTGCTTTATACGGACCGCCTTGCCGTGTCCTCATTGAAGTTCCGTGCCCTTATAGATGTTGACGAAAAAGACAATACAGTCAGGATAACCGCCGACGAGGGCAGCGAAAATGCCATCAGCGGCAACGGCAAGTTCGTGAAGGACACTGAAGAGTGGGGCGGCAAGAAACGCATTGCCTTTTACCTGGACTACAAGGTGAAGTCTGCCGACAAGACCTATGCGGTGAAGGACACATTGGTGTTTCGCGACAACGACGTCGCGTTCGAGGAGTTCACGCCCACCGTTTCAAAGTAATGGAAATGATAGATGATAATATTATGAATAAGAGGAAACTTACGGGATATATAGTGTGCCTTGCTGCGGCGGCGGGAGCATTCATCTCCTGTGGCAAGAGCATGGCGGATGGTCTTCTGCCCAAAGTGGACATAAGGCCGGAACAGGATATCAATAAGGTGGATACCACCTACATCTATGACCTCTGGGGAATAAACTGGAACGGAACCGCAGCTGACAATCTTTTGTACGCCAAACAGTTGCGCCATAAGGCCATAATGTATATGGATGATATGGAGTATGACCAGAATGCAGCGGACATGGAATTTTTCCTTGACTCTCCGGAGCCGTATGCCTGCAGCAACTACCAGATTTGGCCCGGCACCACCTACACGGAGTCCCAGCAGAAAGAAATGGAAGAGGCTCTGATATGGAGGGATCCGGATGCGAAATTTCCCGATAACCTGGTGTCCGGATATATTCATAACGGCGGCCAGTTTTATGAACTTATGGCCGACTTGCGCAAGCAGTGGGTGATAGACAGGATTGTGGAAAAGTGCATAGAGCAAGCCCAGGAAACAGAGAGGAAAGACAGAGGCTTTGTTTTCGGGGGAGTGGCATGGGACATCCCGGGACTGGCGTTCGCCGGAGTGGATCTTCCTGCCAAGTATAACGGCGAGCCGCCCAAGATCGAAGGCATGCACTACGACTATGACACCTATGTTGAAGGCCGTGCGGCCTATTTCAAGAAGCTCTTCAGCGAGATAAGGAAAATATGGCCGGGAGCCAGATTCATTTTCGAGCCTACGAGCATCTATTCTCACTGGATAAAGGATGTCGAGAACCGTCCCGACGCCAAGGAACTCATGCCGGATCTTTTGATACAGGAAGGCTCCGGAATGGGAGGCGGCGACATTCAGTTTGTTGACGACAAAAATATTTTCAACTCCCCTCTTTTCAAGGATATGCCCGAGGCCCGGCTGCGTTCCATGCTGGGATGCACCACTCCTGACGTATGGAGAGAAGACCGCAACAGAATCATTGCAGGAAATGCGGCCGCAGTGGGTTCGAC
>DCMG01000130.1 GCA_002321335.1 Bacteroidales bacterium UBA1628
GTTATGGAGTACAAAGTAAGTAAAGAGACCGCAGAATTGGTCAGATCCTATGACCTTTTAGGCGAGACGTTAACCCACCTACACCACGGGTTGAGCGAGATGTATTCAGACACACAGGTAGAAGAAATGATTGATGAGGGAATAACCCCGCTTATCATAAAACTTCAATCTGTAGTGATGGATTGGGTACAGGCTTCAATAATGAACAATCGGGGGCTATTGAACGGTGATAAGATATAACCCAGCGACAGGAGGGGAGGGGGCTTCAAATCTCTTTGCCGATCCTTTCCAAGACCACGACCCCAGTCACGGAGACGCGAGTGCTGAAAAATAGTACACCTTTAGTACACCTAAGACAAAAAGAAAACCCCCTTAATCAAGTAATTAAGGGGGTTTTCTTGTGCGGGTGAAGGGACTCGAACCCATACGCTTGCGCACCAGATCCTAAGTCTGGCTTGTCTACCAATTTCAACACACCCGCAAGGCCTTTCGGCGGGGGAATCTAGATGATGATAGGGATTCCGCAGGGAGGTCGGGCGATTGGAAGCTGCCTTCGCTCCGAGTCCGAAAGGATTGCAAAGATAACTGAAATCTGTTAATATTCAAATATTATTTGCCGGTTTGACATGATGATCACTCCGGCTGCCTTTGCGACCGACTGAGATTATCTGCAAGGAATGTTGTTCCTGCAAGTTCGGCGACCAGCATAGTTGGGCTATTGTCCGGCATCGTCGGCGTTGGTTGCGACCTTCTCAAGAACAGCGAGAGCCTTCTTCTCATCGGCGGAGAGGTCTTCGGTCAGAGTGGAGGAATAGTCAATCTCTTTCTTCTTGTTCTCTATGGCCTCCTGGGACAATTCTGTTTGCTTGAGTGCCTGCTCCACGCCTTTCTCGAATATGTTGTGTATGGCGTTTGTGAGGTTCAGCGTCAGGCTGTTGACCTGATCGTCGAACAGAGGGATGTTGCGGCTCTTGTATTTTGTCTTGCCGAGTTTCCATTTCCAGTCGTCGAACGAGCCGTTGAGGTTGATGCCGAACTTGAACGGGACAGGGGATTTGAGGGCGGAGAGATGGTACTTGAACTTCTGGTCGAACCCTTGAAGGCCGCTTGCCGCTATCGAGTAGCGGTCGATGTTCAGAAGGAACGGAAATATCTCCAACTGGTTGTCCTTGATGATGCCTCTGATGGACAAAGATTCGATGTGTGTGGAATCTTTATCTTTGAACATCAATGTTTTGCGAAGTTTATTCAAATCCTCGCTCTCGGACAGGGAAAGATCCTTGCCGTCAATCTTCACTATTCCGCTCAAAGTTGGAATCACAATATTCATGGATGTGTCGATCGCGCTTGTGGCGGCTATCTCGCAGTCGAGAAGTCCCTTGAAAGACTTGAGCATCGGCACAATGCTGTCCACGGCAGGGAAGAGTTGGATGACTTTCTCCGCCGTGATGCCGGCCAGGGTGAGGTCGAAACCGGCTTTGAGGTCTTTCTTGGTGCGGGTGGAGTAGAATCCTTCCAGATAGACATCGCCCATATTCGTCGTGGCCAATGTGTTGGTGGCCTGAAGGCAGCGTTCCTTCATCACAAGGTCGGAGGCGACCCACGTTGTCTCAAGATTTGAATATCTGATCTTGTTCGCAGCCAAAGAGACCTTGGCGTTGAGGTTGGCCGGCAGTACGATAAGTGATGTCGTGACGGTGGTGTCTGTGGCTGTCTGCTCCTTGACCGAATTGAGGTAATCATCGTCGTCAACGCTAGAGAGCGCAGTGTTGTGGCCTGAAGGAGTGAAGTTCTTTCCGGAGTTGAGGGCTATGAGAATCTCGTTCACGTCAATCACGTCCGAGGATATTCCAAGATCCAGATTTAGTCTGCCTTTGCCGGTTGTGAGGAGCCTTTTCAGACCTGAAAGCCGACCTTTGGCTGAAATGTCGGACGCTCCTGAGCTCAGCGACAATTCTTTCAGGTCGATTCTGTTGTTGGAGAAACTTCCGCTGAATCCGGTGATTTTGTTGTCAAGAGGATAGTACGGCGAGATGACAATGCCTTCTGCCAGATTGATGTCTCCGGTGATGTCCCAGTTCTTGACATAGTCCACGATTGATTCTCCAAGCTGGATCCTGATGTCGTTCTTCTCGAAATCCTTCTCGGAAAGATAGTCCGGCAAGTCGGCTCCGGCACGTCTGCTGAACGCTTTCCGGAACAGAGAATCTCTTTTGACTCCAGGATAAACCCTTTGCAATGAGTCCAGAAGATGTTTCCGGCGGATCTGTCTCTCGACTGAATTCGGATGCGCCGCTACGGCCAGTCTTGCATCCTGTACGGAGAACCGGTTGACACCTTCCCGAAGCGTTATCTTCTTGTTCTTGCTGGACAGACTGAGGAAAGGCACGGTGTGCTTGCCAATCAGATTCTGACTCAGTTTGAATGTGTTGGCGGAACCGATCGCACCGACGAAGCACGAGTCAAGATCCATCATCCCGATGGAGGAGACGTCCAGATGGCCGTGAAGCGGATGCCTGTCCGGTTTCCCGGCCATGGGCTCTTCCGCATTATGGGCAGACAGGCTCAGGCCGGTGCCGCGGATGAAGGTCGATTTGCCATATTCAGCGAACACGCTGTCAACCGCGACCACCAGACCGGAGTGCTTGTGACCGTGCTCTCCGTGCCCGTCATGATCATCCTCGTCATGGCTGTACGTGCCGAGGCTGATGTCCGTGTGCCCGATGTAGGCGAAAAGTGTGTCTTTCGGAATGCTGATCTGGATTCCGTTGCTCTCCAGGAGCCCTTCCAGCCCGATTTCAGAGAAGTTGAACAAATCCAGTTGGGAAAGCCGAAATCCTCCCTCAATGATGCCTTCGAGGTCTCCGTGGGCGGTCAGGCCGAGGCTGTCAGGAAGATATGTGGCTAAAGAATCCAGTACGAAATGGAGATCTGAACTGATGTCGAACAGAGGGTCTCCTCCCAGCAAATCATCCGCCGTGCCACTCAACGTCACTTTCATTCCGCCTACACTGAAGCAGAAATCCGGAATCTCGGCGCTCAGTTTCCCGTCATCGCTCTTTGCCGTTATGTCCAGATCGAACCGTCCGTCACCGTCGATTCCTTCCCATCCGATCTTGGAGTCCGGCACTTGAATCTGCATGGAAAGAGGAGGAAGCTTTCCGGTACTTTTGTCGTAGGAACCATCACATGAGGCTTTTACAGAGAGCAACGCGTCCGTCCGCAATTTTTTCAGGATCGGAAAATTCTTTCCGAAAAATTCGGCGAGTTCACTGACAGAGGCTTTTTCCGTCGCCAAGGACGCTTTTATCAGAATGTCTTTCCCAGAGAAGTCGGCCTTCCCGCTGGCGGTCAACCCTAAGGTCGCGACATGCGCCTTCATATTCTCCACCGTCACCCGTTTTTTGTCAAGTTCCGGGAATATGTCCCCTTTGATCTCGACGGGAATCGACATCCTGCCGGACGACCTCAATCCCAGAAACAGACGGGATGAAAGGTCCACATCAAAGTGCCCTATGCGCTCTTTGATTCCAAGCCGCCCAACACCAATGGCCACCGTGTCAGCCGGAAGCCGTCCCGCCACAAATAGCGAGTCCATCTCCAGACTCACCCTCCCGATCTTACCTCTCCTTGCGTTGTAATGACCTTTCGCGGTCAGTTTTTTCAGGGATATGCAGCCGAATATGGTGTCAGAGGGGTTCGTGTAGACAACGAACGGCCTCCCGTCCAGACTAACCTTGCCGATGGAGATTGGGGGCAGCGTGCCGGACGTAGTGTCATTGTCTTCCTTGGCGGAACCATCTCCGAACATCTTCCAGTTCGCCGAGGTCGAATCGTACTGGCGGGCGAAAATCCTTGGGTGATCCAGCATCGCATGGCGGATCCGTATTCTGCCGGCCACCGCCGCAAGGTAATTGACTGAAATTGACAACTTCCTGAAATGCGCCAAAGTGTCGGCCGCTTCTCCGCGACCAGAGTCGAGCAGGTAGCCTCCCGGGGCATCAAGCGAGTCGAAGGCTGAGAACCTGTCGTGAGGGTAGGTGATGGAAAAATTGTCTATCGTGACGTTGAGGTTCGGAAAGCTCCTGAACATGGAAGCCTTGATGCCGGAGAACGAGACGTCCCCGTCAACATATTCCTTGGCTGCGTCATTGACGATGCGTGTCAGCACTTTGGAATTCAACGCGATCTGCAGGACGATGACAATCACCGCCCATATTCCCATAATTATCCATAGTACCGGCTTTAACCAGCGCCACGCTCCACGTTTGAGGATTTCCTTTTTCATAGTTCGCAAATATAATAAAAAATCGGGCCGCACTGCTTGGCGGTCCGACTGGATTTTCATTGTAAGATATTTCTTACTGCTCGTCAAGCAGCTGGAGGTGCTGAACGTAGATGGCCTTCAACTTCGCGGCTCTCTTCTTTACGGAAGGCTTCTCGAAGTTCTTGCGGGCGCGGAGCTCGCGGATGGCGCCGGTCTTCTCGAATTTCCTCTTGAATTTCTTCAGAGCCCTTTCGATGTTCTCGCCTTCCTTGATAGGAACTATGATCATAATGCTTTTACCACCTCCTTTTTTTCTTAAAACTTGGGAATATCCCGGCGATTTGTCCGATAAATTTCCAAGCGCTCTCTAAAGCGGGTGCAAAGATAGGAAAAAAATGTTAATTTTGTCAAAACAAAAATGTTATTTCGATGGACAGCCCGTTTTTGTACAACAGATATGTGACAGGACAACACTTCATCGGCCGGAAGGAAGATTGTGCCATACTTGGTAACCTTTTGGCTCAGAGCGAGAATGTGGTGATAGGGGAGCCGTTCGGAGCCGGCAAGAAATCCCTTGTCCACCAAGTTTTCACAAAAATGAAAGTGAACGGTGACAAGTTCACGGTCGGAGAGATGACAGCCTTGGACATCAGGGAAGGAGAAGAGTTTGTCAAAAGACTCGGAGCCGCTGTCATCCGGCTTGTGGCCTCAACTCCTGATGAGTATGAGATGATAGTCTCAAGGCATCTTGAAGGTACACATTTCGTGTTTGACCGTAAAGCGTTCTCGGACATGGACACCATTCTTTCCACAAACTGGGATCTGGATGACAAGGATCTCAAGGCCGTCCTCAGGCTGCCTTATGCCTTTGCGGCGGAGAGGGGAGAGAAAACGTTCATGATCATCGATGAATTCCAGAATCTCGATCTGGCCGATGACGGCGAGCGTATCTTCAGACTGATGGAGGAAGTGATGGATGAAGCCAAGGCGGAAGGTTTGAAGATCTTTTCATATATATTCATAGGCTCTCAGGTCAATGCGATGGAGGATATATTCATAAAGAGGCATTTCTTCTATCGCCGCGCCACACGGTTGAAACTCGGCAGAGTGGATGAGAGGGAGATAGTGGAGCACATCATCAAGGGCTTCCTCGCGAGCGGAAAGGTCATCGACAGAGACCTGATCAGCGGAGCCTGCCGTCTGTTCAAATGCAACCTCTTTTACATCAATCATTTCACGTCTATCTGCGACTCTTTGTCGAAAGGCTACATAATGGAACCGGTCCTGCTGGAGGCTTTGGCTACCGTCATCGCCATCAACCGCGGCCGCTTCATCTCGATGATGAACGACCTCACCACGTTCCAAGTCAGTCTGCTCAAGGCGATCATCGATGGTTATTCCAAGTTCAGCACTGCGGAGGTAATCCGGAAATATTCCCTGAACTCGTCTGCCAATGTGCGCCGCCTCAAGGACGCTCTGATGAAGAAGGAAATCTTGACTTTTGTAGGCGAGGACGCGAAACCAGTGATCCTCGACCCTCTGTTCGAGTACTGGCTCAGAAACTACTATTTCAAAAAGAATCAATAATTTACGAATATCCTATCTCGCAGTGGGCTTTAGATGACTGCCGGCAAGATGAAACGGAGAAATGAATATATGAACTCAGCGAAAAAGAAGATAGCCGTTTTGACCGGCGCCGGGGTGAGCGCCGAGAGCGGTCTCAGCACATTCAGGGGCAACAACGGCCTTTGGGGTGAATATGATCCCGAAGAGGTCGCGTCGATCCAGGGTTGGTATCGCAACCGGGAACTGGTCCTGAATTTCTACAATGGTCTGCGCAAGAGGCTCAGCGAGGTGAAACCGAACGCCGCCCATTATGCCATTGCCGACCTTGAGAAGGAATATTCAGTGACGGTCATCACCCAAAATGTTGACAATCTGCACGAAAGGGCCGGGAGCACAAGGGTTCTGCACCTCCATGGCGAGGCCACGAAGGTGCGTCCCGAGGACGGTGAATATGACCGGACATATTCAGAGAAAGAGGTCATCGACATTGGATACGGCGAGGTTCATCTTGGGGACAAGGCTCCGAACGGCAGCCAGTTGCGTCCGCACATCGTCTTCTTCGGCGAAGCTGTCCCGAACATCGAGAAGGCCATTGACATCGTCTCCGCCGCTGACATCATGCTGATCGTCGGCACGTCCCTGAACGTTTACCCCGCCGCGGGTCTGTACCGCTATGCCTCCAACGGAGTCCCGATTTACTTGATTGATCCCGAAGACGTCGCTGTCCATGATCCGCGCATCACGCATATCCGTGAGGTCGCCACGAAGGGCATGGAAACCTTCCGCGGTTTGCTGTCGGAGTCCAAGTAAAGTGGATGTCAGACATTTGGCAAGATGCCGTCATTGCCGGTCGAAGCCGGCGTTTTCAGACAAATCGTTATATTTGCATATTCAAATCAAAAAATCATGCGGAAGATTCTTATTCTTTTGATGTCGGTCGCGCTTTGTGTGTCCTGCTCCGAGCAGTTCAACGCCGCTTACTTGCTTTCCGGCGGGGCCAAGGTGGCTCAGGCAGCGGCTCTGACCGACTCTCAGATCCAATCCTATGTCGGTCAGTATGTCCAGAAACTGGATGCGGAGAACGTTGTTCTTCCTGAGACCAGCCCATACGTCAAGAGAGTCAGAAAAATGACTTCAGGAATCACATCTGTGAACGGTACTCCGCTTAATTTCAAAGTCTATAAGACGAACGAGGTGAACGCTTTCGCTTGCGCCGATGGAAGTGTCAGGATATATTCCGGGCTTCTGGACGCCATGACGGATGACGAGGCTCTTGGCGTTGTCGGACATGAGATCGGTCATGTCGCCCTCAAACATTCCAAAATGCAGTTCAAGCAGGCTCTTCTGACCTCTGCCCTCAGGGATGCCGTTGTGTCCACAGGCGGAACGGTCGCGGTTCTCACCGCATCGCAGTTGGGGGACTTGGGCGAGGCTTTGATGAGCGCCGGTTTCTCAAGAAAGCAGGAATCCGCCGCTGACGACTATGGTTATGACTTTCTGAAGAGTGCCGGCAAGAACCCTTGGGCTATGGCCATGGCCTTCGAGGAACTTCAGAGACTGTCCGACGGGAGCACGGCTTCCGGCACTCAGGCCGCTGCCGGTTCTTCCGTAGGCCAGCTGTTTTCGACTCATCCGGCCACATCTGACAGAATCGCCAGAATGTCGGAAAGGGCGACGAAGGACGGGTTCAAGAGACCCGCGAAATAGATGTCAATCATTTTCAGCGATGGTGAATCCGACGGAGACTGTACTTCCGGATTCATCCACGGCTGTGACAGTGTGTCTGCCGACAGATGGCGTGAGTGTCATCTGGTGAAGCATTTTGGTCTGTCCGACATAGTCATTGTCAAGATGCCAGAAGATTGTGACGGCAGGATTCCTGTGCGCCAGATTGAAGGTTATTCCCTGGATTGTTCCGTCCAACTGGCGGGGAATGTATATCTCGGCTCCGTTTTCCGGATAGATGAACTCCATTGTTGATTCGAGCCCGTCAGCGCTTCCTGGCTGTATTGGGGAATATTCAGGATGGTGCTGCCTGTAATACCACTCCATCGAGGGCGGGAGAATGAACACCTTTTGTCCGTCGATGATTCGATGGTAGGGGCAAGGCTCGCTTTTGATGGCTTTTCTTGGCAGGGCAAGCGTGTCTGCCCGTTCGCAGTTGACACTTCTCAAATGGCCGGATTCATGGCAGACTTCGGCCACAATGTAATCTCCGTACACGGGCTCCTTGAACCACCCGTTCCTTGAGTATTCGGAGTCATATTCCCTGACGGGAAGGAGGTTGAATATGTCGAACATCACCGGCCCCGCGGCTCTCGCTCCGACAAGGCCGGGCACCCCCTGCCCTTGGGCGTTGCCAGCCCAGACTCCGACTGCATAGTCGGGGGTGACACCGACTGCCCAGGCGTCCCTGAATCCGTAGCTTGTCCCTGTTTTCCATGCCACTTTTTTGACGGATGTGACAAGCCGCCAGTCGATTTCGTCCGGTCTGTTGACCTCCTTCAATGCGTCGAATGTCCACCACAGTGCGCTTTTGTCCAGAAGCGGAAATCCGTGTAGCCTGTCGCCTTTCTTGTTGTGAAGAGTGTCGGCGCTTTGGTAGGCCGCAGACATTTTCGAGTACAAGGACGTGACATCGGCCAGTGTCCCCTCCGCTCCTCCCAGAATGAGGGACAAGCCGTAGTGTGATGCGTTTTGGCTCAATGTCGTCATTCCTCCTTTGCGCAGAATGTCCAGAAACTTCGGGACTCCGAAACGTCTCAGCATATGGACGGAGGGAACATTCAACGAACGCGCCAGTGCCTCAGAGGCAGGAACCGCTCCGTTGAACTGCCTGTTGAAATTCTGCGGGGAGAAACCATTCAGGTTGATCGGCACATCCGGAAGCAATGTGTTGGGAAGAATATCTCCATCCTGAAGCGACGCGCAATAGAGAACTGGTTTCAGGATGCTTCCCGTACTTCTTGGCGAACGGATGATGTCAACCTCGCTTCCAGGCCGTTTCCGTGCCGGGTTCGCATTGCCGACGTATGCCAGAACCTCACCTGTGCGCACATTCTCCACAATGGCGGCCAGATCGCATATTCCATTTTGTGTCAATTCGTTGTTCCATTGGTCGGCGACCGCTTCCACCTGTCTCTGCAGATTGATGTCTATTGTGGTCCGTATTCGTTTCCCGGGAGATGTTTTCCAGTAATATTCAGTAAGATGATGCGCCTCTTTGGGCAGAGCCACCGGCTGGCTTGGCAAGGGCTCCTCGCAAGCCAACACCAAATCCAGAGAATCGATGTGGCCTCGCTCGTAGAGGGTGTTAAGCAAACGGTTCCTCTTTGCCAGAAGCCTCTCCCTGTTCTTCCCGGGGTGTATTTCAGCCGGGGCGTTGGGCAGGACAGCGAGAGTGGCCGCCTCACCCCAGGATAGTTCCTCCGGAGGACGTCCGAAATATCTCCATGAAGCCGCTTCCAGACCGATGACATTGCCTCCGAAGGGTGCATGTGAAGCGTAAAGCGCAATGATTTCCTTTTTGCCGCACCTGAGTTCAAGGCGTGTGGCAAGGATTGCTTCTGTAAGTTTCTGTCTGAATGTTCTTTCCTTCCCCCGGGACATCCTGATGACCTGCATCGTGATCGTGCTGCCTCCGCTTGTGACTCTGCCCGCGCGCAGATTGCCGGCGGCGGCTCTTGCTATGGACACGGGATTAACTCCGTGATGAAAGGCGAACCATCTGTCCTCGAACTCTATGAGCGCTGTCTGGAATTTCTCCGGCACAGAGTCAGACGGCGGAAACCTCCATTGGCCGTCGGCCGCGATTCTTGCCCCGAGAAGCTCCCCGTTCCGGTCTGTGACGACAGTGGAATAACAAGTGTCTTTGAATATGTCTCCGGGCAGACAGAACAGATATGCCGTCAACAGGGCGGCAATGACTCCGCCCGTTATCATTGATTTCCTCCGCATTCCTATTCAGAGACTCTGGCTGTGCCTGAGGCCGTGTTCGCGCTGATGTGCGGGTCGTACATGGCCTCGCATTTCACCGCAGGAAGGATGAACTCGCCTTGGTATGATGCGTGCATCTTGATTCTGAATGTCTTGCTTGTTCCTTTCGCCAGATCGAAGAACCAGATGACACGGTCGTCCCTGATGTCCATGTATCTGAAGGAAGCCGTGGCCATACCTCCACCGGACAGTCTGTCATTGACAATCTCCCATCCGGAAGGAATCATCTCGGTCAACGCCAGATTGGTATAATCCTTCGTGCCGCTTATGTTGCTGACAGAGATACTTACCGTGAAGTCAGCGCCTTGCCGAAGATTCCGAGGATCCAAAGTGCCGCCGTTTTCTCCGATGTAGGAGACCTTGATGCCGAGTCCGCTGGATTTGGCTTCGACCTTGTCGCCGAACTCGGGTGTTACGGATGTGATCAATGTGGCGTAAAGGCTGCCGTCCATCTTGTTGGTGATGTCAATGCTTCCGTTTTCCGTGTCTACCTCAGCCTTGCCTATGGACTTGGCGCTCTTTATCTCAACGATGTTGTCACCCTGTCTGACCTCCGCCGAGATTGCGTCGGTGCCTGTCTTCAACGCAAGGTCTCTCATAGCGCAAGTCGTGAAGGCGATTTCTTGAGTAGAGTACCATCCGCCGGTGAACGCGCCGGACACTTCCTGGGCCAGTTCCATCGCTTCAGGCAGAGCATCGGTGAGAACCAAGGCCTCAAGCGCTATCGCCTTGTCCCTTATCTGGGAACCGAACGTCCTGCCAACCTCTTGATAGTCGGAGAAATTGGTCTTCAGTCCAGAGATTATGTCCTCTGCCACGGCCTTCTTTCCGCTCAAAGAATATGTTGACGCCAGCATCCATGCGGCCTGAGTGGAAAGATTCTCACTTTCCTTCAGCCTGTTCATGGCGCCGCTCTCAGCCTCTCCGTTCATTGCCAATGTGTATAATCTGTATGCTTGCTCAAGATCTCCAAGACCACCATTGTCTGAATTGCGATAGTCCTGAATGTTCCTCTTCTGGAATCTTGACCAGCTGGCCAGCACACCCTTGCTGACATTGAATCCGTTCCGCGCCGCAGAAATCATGAACTGACCTGCCATTGAGCTGACCCAGCCGTTTGCATCGGTGCCTCCCGGCCAGTAGGTGAATCCACCGCTGCCGAGCTGCCTTTGGTAGAGCTGTCGCAGAAGTTCGGGAATCATCCCATCGATCTGTTTCCTCTTGTCTTCCGGGAGCATATTCCTGATTGCCATGAGGCTTATTCCTTTTGAGGAGATTTGTTCAGTACAATTGTATGTGTAGTTTGAAAGGAATGTGAATATTCCTCCACAGTCAACAGAAGGGAACCCTGTGAGTTCCAATGTGGCCCACTGGCCGCCGTCCGTCGTGAAAGGGGTGAATCCGAAATGTTTTGACGCTCCCTTGCCGATCATGGCTTTGGTTACCGAGAGCACAGGCGTGTTCGAAGTACGCACTTGGACGGAGATCTTCTCGACGGCCTTGTGACCGTTGCCGTTGGCGGTGACATGGATTGTGGCCATGCCTGTTCCGGTGGCCTCAAGGTTGAATCTGACAAGTTTGTCCCCAGGCTTGTCGAATGTCACGGCCGCCTTGGAGTCTCCTGTAAGTTTCAACGGACCTTCGGTCCTCACGCTGACCTCGGCATTTTTCACACCGTTCTCCAGAGCGAACACATTGACCGGCATTGAAACTTTTTCGCCGGCTCCGATTACACGTGGCAAGGAAGGAAGCACCATCAAAGGTGACCTGACAGGGACTGTCTTCTCAGCATTGCCGTAGGCTCCGTCCTTGGCGGCCACAAGCATGACCCTGACGCTGCCTACGTACATCGGCAGTTTGACCTTGTGGGTCGCTGATCCGCTTTGGAGCGTGAAAGGGCCGATGTATCTGACAACGGCGTTGAACCTGTTGTCCTTCTTGGCTCCGATGATGATGTTCTCGTCTCCACCGATGCTGAACATAGGGGAGAACCTGCCACTGTAGGCTCCGATCACGTCATCGTAGATGTCCCAGGTGCTGACTCCCAAGGCCTCTCTGGCGTACATGGCGCTCCACGGATCCGGTGTCTTGAACGCTGTCAGATCCAAAAGCCCTTCATCCACAATGGCCAACGTGTAGGTCATAGGTCTGCCGTTCCTCTCCTTTACCTTGATGGAGAATCGCTCTTCCGGGCGAAGCACGTCAGGCATTGTGATGACAGGCTCAAGATGAGAGTCCTTATTGTTGACCAGAACCGGACGTACTCCATACAGCCTGATCGGAAGATCGTTCCCCGAATTCTCGTGCGGCTGGATCAGCGTTACATGGATGTAGAAATTCGGAGCCATTTCCGGAGTCACTTTGAATGAGTATGTCGCGTCGCCTTCCCCGGAGGTCTTCACCCATGCTCTGGATATCACCGTCCTGGAATTCTCCAGCGAGACAAGGGCTTGACCCTTCGAGGCTGCGGGAATATACACCGTCACTACATCGCCCACGTCATAGGAGTCCTTGTCCGTTGAGAACGACAGCATTGTGAGCGCGTCAGGGTCTGCCTTAGAGGATCTTCCCCTGTATGCCGGCCAGTCCACATAAACGATGCCGCCGCTTGTGTGGCCGCTTTCGGTGTCGGTGACAAGTACGAGATAGCGTCCCCACTCCGGGTAATCCACCTTGAACTGAACCGAGCAGTCCTTGTTCCCGGACTTGAGTGTTCCGGATGCTATCACGTTGGCGGAGGAACTGTTGACGTAGGAGTCAAGGCTCTCCGCGCGGCTTTCCCACCACCAGCTCCATTTCATTTTGTAGATGGAATATTCCAATTTGTGTCCAGACACCCTTGCTCCGTTCTTGTCGACGACAGCGATGTCTATCTTGTAGTCCTTGTCCGTCTCAAGGTACACGCTTCCCGCCTCCTTCGGAATCTTGACTCCGACGTATGATGAATATGGAGAATACGGTAGCGACATGGAGCTGAAGCTTACGTCACCACCTTGCTCTTCCACCGAAGTGACGATGTCGGCTCTCAGCATTCCTGGAGCGTCAGCGGCCGCCGGCATCCCTACATCAAGTCTGGCCTGGCCGTACTGGTTGAGTCTCACGTCAACCAACTTGTGCTCACTGGACACAAACTCGGACAACGGGCTGGAGAATGAATATCCCTCGAATCCTTTGAAGGTTGAGGAACCTTTACTGAGGGTCATGCTGACCTTTGCCGTCAGTCCGGCGGCCGGTGGACCGGTGAGCCAGCTGGATGAGAGGCTGACAGGAACTGAACGACCTCCATCGATTACATCACTGTTGAAATCAGTCGTGATTTTCAATCTGTTGGGCTTAATGCTCTCAATCTTCAGAGCCTTGTGGAACGTGGCTCCGCCAATCTTGAAGTAAGCATGCCATGTTCCGGTTGGATCCTCGGCCTTGGTCGGAACAGAGAACGCATAGAATCCGTTCTTGCCGTTGCTGTTGATCTGTTTGGTATAGAACTGCCCTTCCGGCGTGTAGATCTCCATCACGGTCGGGTGACTGTCAGGAATCCTGTTCCCCTTGTCTTCCAGAATCATGGTGACGTGGAGTGTGTCTCCCGGTCTCCATACACCTCTTTCCCCATATATGAAGGCTTTAAGCCCTTTTTCCAGAGCCTTGCCTCCCACATCAAACCGGCTCAGTGATTTCTGCTCCCCCTCGGTGACTTTCAGATAACTGGTGGCCCAGCCCCTTTTCGCCACGATGACAAACGGCTTCCCTGAAAGATTGATCTCTGCCATTCCGTCAGTGCCGGTCTTGGCGTAGCCGATTTCCTTGAGCTGGTAACTGTAAGCGTAGAGTTCCGCGTTGAACACCGGGTCAGTCGACAGGATATCGCTCACGCTGACCCATATCTTGTTCCCGCCGGCATATTTGGCTATCACTCCCAGGTTGGACGAGAGAAGATTGATTGACGGGAACCTGTCGTCCTCCATATAGTAGGTCGGTTTGAGCGGATTGTCACGGTCCTCCCAGTTGTATTTGTCCCAATCGTAGAAACTGTCATAGATGTACGGATAGGGTTTGTCCCATTCCTCATCGTCCTCCTCGGTGACATCTTCGGAAGAGATGTTCACCATCTTGTCAGTCGGAGCGCCGCTCTTGAAAGAATCACTTTTGCCATAGACTGAATATTCCTGCTTGAACGACAGCCTTATACGATAGATGGCTCCAGGTTCCTGCTTGAAGAATCCGGAAAGATCCACGGAATAGTCTTGCCATTTGTGCAGGTTCTTGGACGGGTCAGAGTCCAGACGTATGCTTCTTTTATAGACAAGCCGTCCGCAGCGTCGAAGCGAGTTGTCTCCGGAAAGAGAGTTCTCCTGCAGGAATGTCAGCACATTCGCCTCGTATATCTGTATGACTCTGATGTCCACGGCGTTGAGGTTGACTGCCTTGAACGGGAGGATCAGTTCCTTGGAGTTCGGCAGGATAGTTCCCGAGATCGGAATCTCCACCGCCGGTTTCAACTCCGTGGCCGAGAATTTCTTTGAATATTCTTGACCCAGCCTTGCGCCGTCGTGGCTCTTCACGGCACCTGACACATTCAGGGTGACAGGCCCGTCTGTCGGGTTCTCGTAGAACACCCTGACATGTGCGTTCTCGGCCTGTATGTAGTAGCGTCCTACCCCCTCCATCGTGAATAATCCCGTGTTGTCATCCACATCGGCGAGCGCTTCGGTGAAATAGATGTCGATGTAAGGATCGTCAGCATCCACGCGCTCGGCCCCTAGAACCTTGAAATCACCGGTGGCAGGGATGGTGATATCCAATTTTGAGTCTGTGACGAATCCTGTGTCGCCAGACTTCAGTTTGATTCTCAACAGTCTGTCCTTTGTGTCTCTCGGCAGGCCTATTATCTCGAAATGAAAACTTCTTGGATCCGTGCCAGCCGTCACATTGGTCTCAGCGCTATGGTCGGCATACTCATATTCAAGCATTGCCTGGACTTTTTCGAGCGGAAGTTCCTCTGTCAGGGAAATCGTGCCTTCCACGCTGGCTTTTTCAGGAGAGGCCGCCGTGATTGTGATCTCATTCATTGAGAGCACGGCTTCTTTGATGGCCACCAAAAACTTGAATGTGAATTTTTTGAATTTCCTGTCGCCGACTTTCTGGATTTTGTCAAGACGAAGTTTCCCGGTGTACGATTGTCCTGGTTTGAGCGCTCCGTTGTCTGGAATGAACTCTATCATGTTTGGCGAGAGCCATCTTGCGGCACCTTTTACAGACGGAGTGAATGTGAGGATGCCGTCCTTGAGGTCCGCCCCGGGAGTCGCATCCGGGATGTCGGACGCAAGTTCCACACGTATTGTGGACTTGTCTGAGATTATCCCGCCAGTGTAAGCCTTAATGAATGTAGCGAACTCGGTGCTCTGTCCCTTGCTTTTGCCGAAACGGCTGCAAGATGTTCCTGAAAGAATCAGCAGTATAGCCACCGACAGGATGGCAACGATGGATTTTGTCGAAATCTGGGCGCTCATATACCTTAATATTATAGGTGTATTCGGTTATAACGTTCTTCTGAAGTTCCCTTTTTTACCATTCAGGGCGTAACTTCATAAGACATCAAATTTAGGAATTCTTTTCCGGATATTCAACAACCTGCCATTATTTACTTCGGCGTGACAATTTGTCAGCATTGTGGTGGTGGCACAGCCTTTGATTTCAACCTCAGCGTCTCCGGAGTTGACCGGGGCGTAGATAAAAAACATTAAAAACTTTATATTATGATCAAACCATTGGCAGACAGAGTCTTGGTTGAGCCTAAAGAGGCTGAGACAAAGACGGCTTCAGGTCTTTATATACCTGACACAGCAAAAGAGAAACCTCAGGAAGGCAAGGTGATTGCCGCTGGCCCTGGCAAAAAGGACGAACCTATGGAGGTCAAGGTTGGTGACGAGGTCATCTATGGCAAGTATGCCGGAACAGAGGTTACCGTAGAGGGTAAGAAATATCTTATCGTCAAGCAGTCAGACATTCTGGCTATTCTGTAATTTTCAATAGGAGGAATTTATTATGGCAAAAGAGATAAAATTTGATGTTGATGTCCGCTCAAAGATGAAGGAAGGAGCTGACGCTCTTGCGGACGCAGTAAAGGTCACACTTGGTCCCAAGGGACGTAATGTTGTGATTGACAAGAAATTCGGTGCACCTCAGGTCACAAAGGACGGTGTGACTGTCGCAAAGGAGATTGAACTTGCGGACAGGTATGCCAATATGGGTGCCCAGATGGTCAAGGAAGTCGCTTCCAAGACCAACGAGCAGGCAGGTGACGGTACAACCACCGCTACGGTTCTCGCTCAGGCCATCATCAACGTTGGTCTGAAGAATGTCACAGCCGGCGCCAACCCTATGGATTTGAAGAGAGGCATCGACAAGGCGGTAGCCGCTGTTGTCGCTGAGCTCAAGAAGAACAGCAAGAAGGTCGGCACGGACTACTCTAAGGTAGAGCAGGTCGGCACAATATCCGCCAACAATGACGCAGCCATCGGCAAACTTATCGCCGACGCAATGTCAAAGGTAAAGGGTGACGGTGTGATTACGGTCGAGGAGGCTAAAGGCACCGAGACCGAGGTCAAGGTTGTCGAGGGCATGCAGTTCGACAGAGGCTATATCTCTCCTTACTTCATGACCGACTCTGACAAGATGGAGGCTGTGTTGGACAACGCTTCCATCCTTATCACCGACAAGAAGGTCTCTTCAATGAAGGATCTTATGCCTATCCTTGAACCTATAGCACGTGAGGGCAAGGCTTTGCTGATCATTGCCGAGGATGTTGACGGTGAGGCTTTGACCACACTTGTTGTCAACAAGCTTCGTGGAACCCTCAAGGTCGCTGCTGTCAAGGCTCCTGGTTTCGGAGACCGCCGCAAGGAGATGCTTCAGGACATCGCCACGCTCACAGGTGCGATTGTAGTGTCAGAGGAAAGAGGCTTCACCTTCGAGAACACGACTCCTGACATGCTAGGCAAGGCCGAGAAGGTCACCATCACCAAGGACAACACTACCATTGTAGGTGGTGCCGGTGACAAGGAGGCCATCGCTGACAGAGTCGCCCAGATCCGCAAGCAGATTGAGAACACCACTTCTGACTACGACAAGGAGAAACTTCAGGAAAGACTTGGCAAACTGGCCGGCGGAGTGGCTGTGCTCTATGTCGGAGCTGGTTCCGAGATTGAGATGAAGGAGAAAAAGGACAGGGTTGAGGACGCTCTCAACGCCACCCGCGCCGCGGTTGAGGAAGGTTATCTTCCTGGTGGTGGAGTTTCCTACATCCGCGCCGCCGAGGCTCTTAAGAAACTTAAGGGTGAGAACGATGACGAGACCACAGGTATTCACATCATCGCCCGTGCCATAGAGGAGCCTCTCCGTCAGATTGCCCAGAACGCTGGTGTAGACGGCAGCGTCATCATCCAGAAGATCCGCGAGAACAAGGGTGACTTCGGCTACAACGCCCGTACTGACGAATATGTCAATATGCTTGAGGCTGGTGTCATCGATCCTACCAAGGTCGCTCGTGTAGCTCTTGAGAATGCGGCTTCAGTTGCCGGAATGTTCCTTACCACCGAGTGTGGCATCGTTGACATTCCGGAGAAGGAGCCGGCCGCTCCTGCTATGCCTGCGGGCGGAATGATGTAATCGAAGCTTTACATTTCAACATTTCATAACTGGAAAACGGGAACCATCATCAGGTGGCTCCCGTTTTTTTGTGCTTAATTATTAGAATTGTGACGTTTTTTATTTATCTTTGACCTTTAATAAAATTTTGCGCTAACGTTTTAGCACTGGATTTTGTAACCATTGAGTAATTATTTATCAAAGAACATGAAGAAAATACTGATTTTAGGGAGCAGCAACACGGACATGACGGTGAAAACCCCGACACTTCCGGCTCCAGGTGAGACTGTCCTTGGAGGAGTCTTCACGATGAGCGCCGGAGGAAAAGGCGCCAATCAGGCGGTTGCCGCAAAAAGGGTCGGAGGCGATGTCTCTTTTATTTGTAAGGTAGGGAAAGACGTTTTCGGAGACAATTCGATCAAGCATTACAAGGAAGAGGGCATTGATGTCAGCGGAATCATCCGTTCGGACAAGCCTTCCGGAGTGGCTTTGATCACTGTTGACAAAGATGCGGAGAACTGCATCGTGGTGGCTTCCGGAGCGAATCTGGATTTCACGGATGATGACATCGCCGCTTCCGAAGCCGCTCTCAAGTCCTGCGACATCCTGCTTATGCAGTTGGAAATCCCCGTGCCTGCTGTTTTGAAGGCTGCGAAGATCGCTCATGAGGCCGGAGCCTTTGTGGTGCTCAACCCTGCTCCATACGCCGAACTTCCTGAGGAGATATTCAAATACATCTCATTGTTCATCCCTAACGAGACCGAGCTTGCCTCATTCTCGGGAATGCCTGTCACTGACAAGGAGACAGCCGCCGCTGCCGCCAAGGTGCTGTTCGGCAAGGGTGTCGGGAATATGATCGTGACGATGGGAAGCAAGGGGTCTCTCATCCTTGACGGTGGAGAGCCTCAGTTTGTCCAGGCTCGCAAGGTTCAGGCTGTGGACACTACCGGAGCGGGGGACACGTATTGCGGATCCATCTGCGTCGCGCTGTCTGAGGGCAAGACTCTCAAGGAGGCCGCCGAGTTCGCGTCAGCCGTCTCTGCATTGTCGGTGACCAAGATGGGAGCCCAGACCGCCATCCCTACAAGGGCCGAGGCTGATGCTTTCATGGCTCGATAATCATGAATATTCAATCTTAAATAACACTAATTATTATGTTCATCGTAAACAGTTATGGTCTGGCAGTGTTTTTCTGCTTCATCATCATGCTTTGCTGGGGCTCATGGGGAAACACCCAGAAACTCGCCGCCAAAAGTTGGAGGTATGAGCTCTTCTACTGGGACTATGTGATCGGAATGGTCATATTCTCTTTGCTCCTCGCACTTACTCTCGGCACATTCGGCCCGGAAGGCCGTCCTTTCTTTCAGGACATCGCCCAGGCTGACTTTTCCGCCATCCTCAGCATCATCATAGGAGGCGTGATATTCAATCTCTCGAACATCTGCCTCAGTGCGTCCACCTCTATCGCCGGAATGTCCGTGGCGTTCCCTGTAGGATGCGGTCTGGCACTTGTGCTTGGTGTCATCAACAACCTTAGGGTAGAGATGTCGCAAGGCGCCCTCAAGAGCAATCTGACACTTCTTGCGATAGGCGTCGCTCTTGTTGTGGTTGCGGTGATCCTTAATGGTATAGCTTCCGGTAAAAAGGCCGGCAATGCCGAAATCAGCAAAGCGGACCAGCGTAAGGGCATCATCCTTGCCGTAGTCGCAGGTGTCGTGATGTCATTCTTCTCATCATTTGTGATGAAGGCGATGGATCTCAAGGATTTCGCGAATATGGAACCTGGTAAGGTCGGCCCTTACACCGCCATTGTTGTGTTCAGCCTCGCGGTTCTCGCCAGCCACTTCATTTTCGGCCCTATATTCATGAAATGGCCTTTCCAGGGCGTACCAGTCAAGATGAGTGAATATTTCAAAGGCAATTCCAAGACTCACCTTGTCGGAATGCTCGGAGGCTGCATCTGGTGTCTTGGTACCGCACTCAGCTACATTGCGGCCGGCAAGGCTGGCGCTTCTGTCTCCTATGCACTCGGACAGGGTGCACCTATGGTCGCCGCCATCTGGGGTGTTTTCGTGTGGAAAGAGTTCAAGGGATCAAACAAGACTGTTTATGGTCTTCTTGGAGCAATGTTCTGCTTCTTCCTTGTCGGTCTCGGAATGATCGTGGCCGCGGGAATGTAAGAGAAGTCAGACTCGTCGTTGACGTATCTTGATATAAAATCGGCTTCAGGCTTATTCTGAGGCCGATTTTTTTATTTATTTGTAAACGGCGGAACAAGCGAGACTTACATCGGTTTAGGGTCTGTTTTAACACGGGTTTGTTGAAAATTATTATCGAAAAAATGTTAAAAAAAGTTTGGAGGGAAAGAAAAAAGTGCTACCTTTGCACCCGCTTTCAGGAACGGAACACAAGTTCAGCCTGAAAACAGCAAAGCAAGTTCATTGAAAAGACTGAA
>DCMG01000098.1 GCA_002321335.1 Bacteroidales bacterium UBA1628
AGAATCAAGATCGGGTTCTTAACCTTGTACTCCGTGGACATCTCGATCTGCCACTTGCAGGTCTCGCACTCACTGCAGACGAAATCCGGAGCAACAGCCTTGATCTGCTCGAAGACCGGACGACCTATCTCCTGTGAGTATTTGTAGTTCTCCTTCTTGAAGCCGTAGGTGCCGGCGATGCCGCAGCAGCCGCTGTCCAAGACAGTGAACGTCACACCCGGAATCATATTCATCAAAGCCTTTGTGAATATGCTCCAACCAAGCTTCTCAACGTGACAAGGAATATGATAGGCAATCCTCGCTCGGTAGTCATTCTTGAAGACCAGCTTGACCTTGCCGGAATCAATCAATTCAAAAAGGAATTTCTCGACAAGGGTTATGCTGTCACGGACGGCGGAATTATCCACTGAAAGCACGTCAGGATATTCATCCCTCATCGTGAAGACGCATGTAGAAGAGGTAGCGACAATAGGCAGTCCGCCCGCCACCGCCTTCTCGAACTCAGCCACATTGTGTTTGGCGTGCTTGGTTGCCCCGTTCCACATTCCGTTGGAGATCATCGCCACGCCGCAGCACTTCTCGTCCATTAGCTGAACTCCATATCCAACGGCATTCATCACCGTCACAAAGGCCTTGCCGACCTCCGGCTGCTGAAATTCAGTCGAACAGCCGTGGAAGAAAGCGACCTGTTTTGAATATGCCGACTGAGCCTCCTGGGCCTCTTTTTTGAACCAAGACTCGAAGCCATGAGCCCTGTACTTAGGGAATGTTCTGTGAGATTCAATGTGAAGAGTGGCGTCCATCACAGCCTTGACCGGCTTGGAAGCCACCATGAAGTTCACGACAGGCGCGAAAGGCCTTGCCATCTTGCCCATGAAATCCGTGCTTGCAAGAAGACGGTCACGCAAGCCTGGTGTGCTTGTGCTGAAACGACGGCGCGCGGAATGAATCAAGTCAGCGATCTTAACACCTGACGGACAAGCCACTTCGCAGCGCTTGCAGTTCATGCAATACTTCAGGTTCTCGTCGAAAAAGTACTTGTTCTTAAGACGGAGCCTCTCCCCGTCCGGGCCGGCCTGTTTAGGTCCGGGGTACAACGGATTGACGGCCACAACCGGACAGTAAGCGGTGCAGATCGTACATTTGATGCACTGTTCGAAATTATTGAAACTTATATTTTTCTCTTGCATATCTCTTTCAATGTCAAATGAATATAAACGGCTTACTTACCAAGAATCCTGTCCGCCGCGCTGAATGCGGTCATGATCGCGACACCGGCTCCGCAGCCTTCCGCGAGGGAATTGCAACCACCAGCCTCTGAGCCAACCACGTAGAGGTTAGGAACGACCTTCCCATCACGCAAAGGTTGGAAATCACCGTTGGTCTTCACGCCGAAACCGGTGTAATTCTGGCGGGCAAAGAAATTCTCGTCATACCAATCCTTTCTCTCGGCGGGATAGTCCACATCAAGACCGAACACCGGCTCCGTCACCTTGTCAGGAGACGCGACGAGTCCCTTTCCGAAAAGGTTGCCGCTGGCAAGCACAAAATTGTCCGCCTCGATATTGATCCTGCCCAGATTGGCGGTGCGGACCGCGACGACCTTGTCTCCGTCAAAAGTCGGATCAATGGCCTCATCGCCCATCAGGAATGTGCCTCCGGCATCCTCAAAAGCCTTCTTGAGAAGCCTCTGAGTGCGGATTCCCGGAACAGAAGGAGGGGTCGTCCCTATGAAAATCACCCTGGCCGGAATCATTTCCTTGAGCCACTGCAAGATGAGCGGATTTTCAAAGCCGAACACTTCCGGCAGAATGACAACATCCTCACCCTTCAAAAGTTCCTGAACCTTGCGGCCCAACTGCTTCCAGCTGCTTTCGTGGTTCATCACACGGGCGATGTTGACAGACCTCATCTCTGCCGGATTCTTGCGGAGAATCTCGACCTCGTCAAGTTTCACAGACTCGACACGGCATGCGGTTCCCCTCTTCTCAAGACCTTCTGCTATGAAGCGGGTATTAAAATCCAAAAAACCGGTGAAGTTCACTATCAACGCCTTCTCCCCTATCTTTTCATCCTTTGATGCTAGAAGAGTCACCTCATCCATCGCAAGCCAAGCCGGCTTCAATGTGCCCAGAGCGGTGATGCGGTAGCCGTTACGGAGAGAACCGGTCACTGAGCCCGCCGAAGTGACAGGCGATGCATCGGTCGCTTCGACAAGCTCAGCGACCGGAGAGACCGTATGAAGAGCCACCCCGCATTCAGAGAAAAATCCCGGAGCCGAGGCGACATATTCAGAAAGTCTCTGCTTTCCAATCTTTGAATATGGATGCTCGGATGGAAGGGATTCCATGGCCGAAAGCGGCTCCGTGACATCCGTTCCGTCAGGCAGTTTTCCCAACAGCCCGAAAGCCCCGGATGAAAAATGGAGAGCGTTCTGCCCGGCGGACACCATCAGACATTTTTTACCCGCCTTCTGCAACTTGATCCCGCAGACCAGCGAAGAAAGACCGCCACCTATAAGTACTACGTCAAATTTCATAATCTCTTCCTCCTATATTTCCTCTCCAAGTCCCATCACTTCTGAATATACCCACTGGGTGTACGCGCTTTCGCGCAGGGTCTCCCCCCACGCTACCGGATACATTCCCTTCCATCTCTCATTCATGAATGATTTGAGATCCTCGCGCGCCTTGGCCGTGCATTTTCTTGCCTTGGCGAGTCTGCCGGCCGCCCTGCATGCGCAAAGTTCTCCTTGACAAGTTCCCATGCCAAAACGGGTACGCCTTCTCAAATCCACCAGATTGTTGACCTCCAGATTCTCGATCGCGGAATCGACTTCTGAGACAGAAACCTCCTCACATTCACAGACAAGGCTGCCCTTGACATCATCGTCAAAATCCAGATTCGCCGCCTGCGTTCCGAAACGGCCGACAGAGGCCTTTTGAACCATCGTCGGAACTTCCCAGATCTTCTTGGAGATTTCCTCGATGCCACCCGGCTCAGATCCCGGGAGCGGAGTATTGGCTGTCTCGCAATGGGCGCCCACGCCAAGCTTCTTGCAGACGGCATCAGCCGCCATCTCGCCCATAAGCCTGTAAGTCATGAGTTTGCCACCGGTGATGCTGATGAATCCCTTGATGCCGTCACGCGTCTCGTGATCCAGACAGACAATGCCTCGGCTGATGCTTCGTCCGCTCGGATCATTGTCCGCCGAAACCAGAGGACGCACACCGGCGTATGCTCTGAGGATTCTGGTATCTGCAAGGCAAGGGGCAAGTTTGGCACCCTCGGTCAAGAGCAGATCAACCTCATCCGGAGTCACACGAAGATGATCACATTCCTCATAAGGAACTTTTGTCGATGTTGTTCCGATGACACAAACCGTGTCGCCTGGCACAAGGATGTCAGCGTTGGCGGGCTTGCGGCAGCGGTTGATCACGACATTGTTGACCCTGTGCGCGAAAATCAGCAGAGCGCCCTTCGCCGGGAACATGCTGATGTTCGCTCCGGCCATCTGCGCGATATGATGCCCCCAGATACCTCCCGCGTTAACAGTCACAGGAGCATAATAGTCTGTCACTATGCCTGTGTGGTGGTCAAGCACTTTGACACCCTTGACCGTATCCTGCTCCTTAATGAATTCAATGACTTCTGAATATACCAGAACCTTGGCTCCGTGAATCTTTGCGTCAAACACATTTGATGCGCATAGCCTGAAAGGGTCAACCGATCCGTCAGGCACTTTCACAGCCCCTGTCAGTGACGGATTCACAGACGGCTCCATTCGGCGCGCCTCTTCCGGATCAATCACCTCGGCGTTGATCCCGGCGGCAAGGCAAGCCTTCACGAAAGTGTCCTGATAGGCAAGATCATCTTCCGGCAGAGTTATGAACAGTCCAGAAGTGTCGTCAACGCAGTGGCGGGCGATCTTCTTCAGGATCATGTTCTCTTTGATACACTCAGTGGCTGACTCCTGATCAGTGACCGCATAGCGGGCGCCGCTGTGAAGCAGTCCATGGTTTCTTCCCGTAGCGCCGGTGGCTATGTCGAAACGTTCGATAAGCAGAACCTTCAACCCTCTGAGGGCGCAGTCTCTGGCAGTTCCGGCTCCGGTTATACCTCCACCGACGATGATGACATCATATTCGTTCATTCTGTTCCTGTATATTTTTTAATCTTTTCCCTTAAACTCATAGACAGACTGACAGGCGTGTAGCTGTCTGATCGGTCAAGCCATTCCAACGCAAGAGCCGGCTGTCCGCACAAAAAGCATCCAAGAGCGATGTTGTAAGCCGCACAAGCCTTTTTCTCATCACTCTTGCATTTCAATAGCGTGGTCCACTGAGAAATAGCCTCCTTCCATTTATAGGAATATGCATATTCAGCCCCCTTGTCCCATGCGCTCTCCGCGCCATCGTAATAGATGACATAAAAGTCATCCTGCTTCCATGTCGCCTGAAACGAGGATGCCGCGGCATAGCCTGAACTCTCAGCCCCAGGTGCGATATTGCTCCAAACTTCCTTGAGGATGTCTTCCTTCGATTTCTTTCCGTCGCTGTAGATCTCCGCCTTGAAATTGCGTCCTCCGGCGAAGCCGAACACACGGTCTTCCTTGTTCATCGAATCGTAGACAAATATCTTGGTGGTGAACGGTACAGAGACCACCGACACATAAGATGAGTCAGCCGACACGCGCGCACCGGTGACCCTGACAGGTTCCTTGACCACAGGGACACCTAGTTCAGGTGTGTCAATGACAAACACCACATCATTTCCCGTCTCCATAACGAGGCTGACCAAAGAATCCTTCGACGCATAGTCAACTCCCTTACCGCCTCGCGCCGTGAACAATCCCACAGCTCGGTCACCCCCGAAATAATCTTCTTCCAGACGTGTGGCGAATCCTCCGGCGGCGGATGCGTTGAACGCATCGTCCCGCGGATTGCCATCGGTAAGATAGACAACCGCAAGTGACTTGCCGGCAAGGTTCAGACCGGACTTGGAAGGGCCGCGCATCTCGGGACTCACGACAAAGGCCTGAGGCGCGCAAGACACAAGCGCGAAAAGCGCCGAGACAACCATCAATGAAGCTCTTTTCATAATTCTTGAATATTAGACCGGCGCGGCCATGAGGTCATACTCGTCCGCACCTGTGATCCTCACGTCTATGAACCTGCCGCACAAATCCTCGGCAGGGATTCCGCCAAACTCCTTCCCGTCGTATCTGACGACAATCTCTCCGTCAACCTCGGGACTCTCGTACTGGCTTCTGCAGATCAATACACCGTCGGCATAGTCATCAACTATGACACGCTCTATGTTGCCGACCCTGGATTCATTGAATGCCAAGGAAATACCGCTCTGTACCTGCATCAATTCGGCAAGTCTGCGCTCTTTTTCCTTCCTCGGCACGGAATCCCTGTAGTTCTCCGCCCCGAAAGTACCTTCCTCCTCTGAATATTTGAACGCTCCCAAGCGCTCGAACCTTGCCTCCCTGACAAAGTCAAGAAGTTCGGCGAACTCTTTCTTTCCCTCTCCAGGATGGCCGACGATCATGGTCGTCCTCAAAGCGACACCAGGCACACGCTCACGGAGCGTCTTCACCAAAGTTCTCGTCCACTCTCCATTCACGTGACGGTGCATCTTGTCCAGAACCTTGTCGGCAATGTGCTGGAGAGGAATGTCCAGATACTTACATACCTTCGGATTATTTGCCATCTCGTCAAGCACATCCTCCGGGAAGTCGGCAGGATAAGAGTAATGAATCCTTATCCATTCTATTCCATCCACTTCTGAGAGCCGGTGCAGAAGTTCCGCCAAAGCGCGGCGTTTGTAAAGGTCAAGCCCGTAATAGGTAGTGTCCTGCGCTATCAGTATAAGTTCCTTGACTCCATCCTTGGCCAAGGCAGAGGCCTCCGCCACAAGATTCTCCATCGGCACGGATATGTGCGCTCCTCTTATGAAAGGAATGGCGCAGTAGGAGCATCGCCTGTCGCAGCCTTCTGAAATCTTCAGATAGGCATACGCGCGATGATCCATCCTGAGCCTTGCCGGAGTCTTGGACGGCACACAGCCTAAAGCCTTCACAACCGGAGCCAGATCTCTGGCGCCAAACCAGAAATCCACTTCTGGAATCAAGTCCGGCATCTGGGACATGTACCTCTGGGAGAGGCAGCCGAAAACCATCAGTCTTCCTACCTCTCCTGCCTTTTTGCGTGCGGCGGCGGTAAGGATAGCCTGAATCGACTCCTCCTTAGCGTCGCCGATGAATCCGCAGGTGTTGACAAGAAGCACATCAACAGGGCAAACCTCATTCTCAGGAACAATACGCCAAGCGTCTTTGACCTGTGAGAGAAGATGCTCTGTGTCGACGGTGTTCTTGGAACAACCTAAAGTTATGATTTGCAGGGATTTCACTATTCGTTTGCCTTATCTTCTTCCTTTGTTTCCTCCGAGGCGTTCTCTTCTTCCGAAGATTCTTCATCCGGATTGACGAAATCAAAGGAAGCATATTTCTTGATGTCTTCGTACCAGTCGACAACCTTCTTCATGTGTGACACATAGAAACGGTCGGCGTCATAATCAGGAACAGCCTTGGCGAAAAGAGCCTTCAACTCATCCGGAGCCGCCTTTGACGACGGGGCGTCTGCGTCGCCAAGAACCTCGCGCATCTTCAGGAAGACTTCCTGAAGTTTCATCTCTCCTTCTGTGGTATAGATTGATATGTCAGCCAAAGTGGTGATGCGGCTTTTGGCGTCGGCGACAGTCCTTTTCTTGTCGGAAAGAGCCTCGATGATGACACCGTTACGCGCCTGAGCCACGTACTCGAACAGGCCATGCTGACCTGAAATCGAAAGAATTTTTGCAAGATCTGTTTTCATATTCAGATAAAATAACTTAAAAATATTCAACTATCAAAATTCAAGCCCGCTGAAAACCTTTTCCGTCTCGGCTTTCAACTGGGGCAGGGTTCCGTTGTTACGGATGAACGCGTCAACCTTGGAAAGGTCAAAGCGCTGCGCCGCGATTCTTTGTATGATCTTTTCCGCAGGGGCATGGTCCCTTTCACAAGCCCTTCCAAGCCTTAGTTCCAGAGATGCGTCAACCATCACGACCTTGCTCGCAAGAACCAGAAAATCAGGCTTGTCCAGAATTATGGCAGATTCCATGACACAAAAGGGTTCTTTTCCGAAAAAGATCTCCGGACGAGGCTCGTTCTCAAACCTTGCGCTCTGCATCGCGTTCCATCGCAGGTAATCATTCAGGACGGCGGGATGAACGATAGACTCCAAAATCCTGAGTTTATCCGGCGCAGGAAAAACGATGGCAGCCAGTCTGGCCTTGTCCAAAGATCCGTCAGCAAGTCTCAGCCCACATCCGAAAGCCTCCTCTATGGCGTCAATCAGAGTGTCATCTTTCCTATACAGATTCTTGGCGGCGGAATCCGAATCATAGACAGGAATCCCACGTTCAGCCAGAATGGCGCAGACCACGGACTTGCCGCTTCCGATGCCCCCCGTGACAGCCACAGTCCTCATGGCCTTCCCTCCTCTACACAATCGAACACCTCCGGGGTAACCGTACATTCGATGACCCCTTCCGGAATCCTTGAGGCGTGCGCTATGCACTTTCCTCCGATGGAATTTCTGAAATCAGAATAGTCAATATAGAACTGCACATCATCTGTAGGATCCTGCGACAAAGGGAAAGCGCACTTGAACACGACAGTGGCGGTTGATGGATAGACCGACAGTTTCTTGCCTGCAGGAAGGTTCCTGACACCTATGCTGACCTCAGACCTGATTTCCACATAGCGGGTCACGTCAAGAGAGTAGTTCACCTCAGTCTCCGACATCCTCACTCCGGAAACCGGCTCTAGCCTCACCACGCCATGTGCGCTGGATTTGAGGTTCAGAAGGTCGATAGTACGGGTGAACACCCTGTCGATGTGTTCAAGGTGGAACGGTTCACCGTAGATCGTGACGGAATCCGGCTGAAGGCGTATCTGCCCCATCGCCATATACTGGGGCTTGAAACTCAGCACCTGGACAGCCTGGACAGGGACCCTTTTGTTGTTCTCGAACGGGAAGCGGAACTGAACCGTCTCGGAAAGGAAGGACTCGAGACGCACACCATCTCCGAAAATCTCTGTGACATAGTTGCTGAGCTCGGCGGCGGTGATGTAGAACAACTCCCCCTCCTTATGATGAAGGTCCTTGCTGTCGAAACGGATTGTCAAGGCCTTGCGTTTCGCCTGATGGCGGATCCTGAGCAGGGAAAAACCCGATGTCCTGCAACGGGCGGCGATCATGCTAGAATTGGATGAAATGTTGGAATGCCCCTCAATGTTGCACTGAGCCACAACCGGCACGCTCATCGTGTCAGAGTAGTTCAGGGAAAGATTATGGATCAGCCATATGCTGAACGCAAGCAAGAGAGACATCAGAAAAACTGAGATGTCTCTCCCGTCAAGATGCAGTCTTCCCAGCAGTTTATGCAGACGTTCCTTCCACATCCTACAGCCAGAAAATCAGTTTTTTACTGCTGCGGAGCGTCCTGTGTGAAATCCCTTACGAGGGAATTCTTGTCGACTCTGAGTTTGACATCGCCGTCAACCTTGATGAGGACAGACCTGTCCTTGATCTCATCGACAGTGCCATAGATACCACCGGCAGTGACAACCTTGTCACCCCTCTTGAGACTGTTGCGGAACTTCTCAAGTTCCTTCTGCTGCTTGCGCTGCGGACGGATCATGAAAAGCCACATAATCACGAACATAGCGATGATCATGATCCAAAACATACCACCGCCGCCAGCCTGAGGCTGTTGTCCGGCGCCTGCAGGGGCAGTGGCCTGCAGCAAAGATGCCAATGTAAGAATATTCATTTCTAAAAATTAAAGTTAATATTCACAAATTTAAGCAATTTTTTCGGTCTTGGCTATATCTCCTTCCTCAATCTGCTTTTTGATGAGGCGGTCGAGGAGGCCGTTGACGAAAGAGCGGCTCTTCGGAGTGCTGTAATATTTGGATATTTCCACATATTCATTTATGGTCACACGCACCGGCAGGGAAGGGAATGCCTTTGCCTCGGCGAGCCCCAGAACAATGAGCACCGTGTCTGTGGTGAAAAGCCTGTCCTTCTCCCACTGGGACGTGCTGTCAGCCACGAGGGGGGCATACTTGCCGTAACAGGAGAACGCGGTGCGGAGAAGTTTGTACACGAAAGCCTTGTCGCTCTCGACAGCGGTGCCTTTGTCCTGCATCATCTCACTGCGGTAGAGCGGCGGCAACGACCACCGGAACCCTTTTGCAAGAGACTTGAGCGTGTCACAGCACACCGTCAGTGAATATGCAAGGTCATCACACCAATGGATAGACAGATCCTCAAGAATCTTGTCAAGTTCGTCATTGTCCACGAACTCTTCCTCGAATATCCTTATGAACAGTTTGGTGTCCTCCTCCACCGAAGTCTCAGGCGAAGCCATATATTCCTTGAAATAATCTTTGGCAATGATGGAATCATAGACATTTCTTACCAACGCGTCGTATGGTTCCCAAGAAAGCTTGCGGCGTGAGATGATCTTCTGGAAATCAGGATCCTGCTCCAAAAGCGGGGAAACAGAGTTCCTCACAAACTTCAGATTCGGATTTCTCTCCTCCTCCGTCGGGTTGAACTTCTTTCTGGCGTTGTCTATCCTTGTCCGCGCCTCGGCTGTGAGGTACGGAATGATGTCAAGCATAAAGAGATACAGAGATCTGGTGGCTTCGCATGACGCTTCCAGCAGCGCCTCAGCCTCGGGGAGAGTCATGGACGGATTCTCGGCGTAGCTGTAGAGCACCTTGAAAGCCTTTATTCGCAAGATTCGTCTGTTTAGCATAATTCCATTCAAAATTTTATGCAAAGATAACACACAATTTCAGATTTTTCTTAAATTTGTGCGGATAACAAAACATTCAGCGCAAGATGTACAAAGATGACTACGAGCGGCCGAATTACGCTGACCGCAACTCAGAAGACGTTTACTCCAAGCCGGTAAGAGCCGGAAAGAGGACTTATTTCTTCGATGTGAAGACCACGAAAGGCAACAATGACTACTACCTGACGATCACTGAAAGCAAGCGCAGACAGGAAGCCGACGGCAGTTTCTCATTTGACAAGCACAAGATATTCCTCTACAAAGAGGACTTTGACAAATTCCAGGAAGGACTCTCCGAGGTTGTGGCATACATGAAGGAAAACCTTCTGCCGGATGTGCCGGAGCACAACTGCGAACAGCCTCGCGAGGACAAGGGCGGAGAATCGTCCGGCAATTCGTTCAGCGACGTCAACTTTGAAGAGCTTTAGGGTTTTCCTATACTTTTTGACATTTATGGATAAAGTGTCCTTTCCGATTCGGGAAGGACTTTTTTTTGTTTATTATTCGATTAATGCCTAAATTAGAGGGTTGTTTGCAAAACGACACGGACTTATCAGTTTAACACATAAAAACACAACACTGAAATGAGCAAAGAAATGTCAAGACGCTCTTTCCTGAAGACAGGAACAGCCGTGGCCGCCGGACTTGCGGTCGCTCCGAACATCATCATCGCCGGCGAGAAGAAGCCCGCGCAGGATGAGAAAAAGAAGGTAGCGCCCAGCGACAAGCTGAACATCCTCGGTGTCGGCATCGGAGGACG
>DCMG01000060.1 GCA_002321335.1 Bacteroidales bacterium UBA1628
CGAAGGTATATTCATTGATAGATTCGGATGATGCCGAGACTTCATTGATTGCGAAATATGCGCTTGCTAACATTGTCGGAGTCCAGGACATTGACAAGGTCGGAACATTGCTTGACAACGCTTCCGTTTCAGATGAATTAGCGTTGCAGAATGCCCTGATCGCTGCTGTGCACACTCTCGCTCCGGCTGAGCGGTATGCCAAGGTGAGCGCTTTGATGAAGAAATCCAAGAACGCTGCGGCTTACTATCCTGTCCTTGCCGCCACCGGCACTGACGAGGCTGTGAACGATCTGGCCGCCGCTTACGAGACCGGTGACAAATCCGCTTTCACTTCATTGTTGAAGATTGACAATTTCAACGTGGCTCCGGTCCTTGTCAAGATCGCTGGTTCGGACGCTAGTCTTGCAGATGTGGCTGTGAAGAGGTATTCTTCCCTTGTCTCTAAGTACGAGACCAACATAGACAAGAAACGTATTGATTTCGCCAAGGCTCTGGATCTTGCGCAGGCTCCGGCAGTGAAGAAGTCCATCCTTAAGTCTTTGGCTTCCGTGCCGACCATGAAGGCGTTCCTGCTCGCTGGCAAGTATTTGGATGACAGTGACAAAGGTGTCAGACACTCAGCCGCGGAATGTGTCAGGACAATCGCTTCCAAGACCAAGGAGGAGATCAACTATGCTGACCTTAAATCCAATCTCGACAAGGCGGTTGTGATCTTCAAGGCCGCGGGTGGCGCCGATGACGGTTACGCTGTCGATGAGATAAGCAAGATTCTCAGCGAGGCCGAGCCTTCTCCGATCTCGCAGTTGACTGAAGAAGAGAAAAAGCAGGGATTCGAAATGCTGTTCGATGGCACGAATCTGGACAAGTGGCAGGGTGACATGGAAGGTTATACTCCAGTCAACGGAACGATCTATGTGTCAGCTAACTACGGCAGCACTGGCAACCTCTACACAAAGAAGGAGTACCGCAACTTCGTCTATCGTTTCGAGTTCTGCTTCTTGCGTGAGGGCGTGAACAATGGTGTTGGTGTCAGGACTCCGATGGGGGTTGATGCGGCCTATGACGGAATGTGCGAGGTTCAGATTCTTGACCATGACGCTCCGATGTACGCCAAACTTCGTGAGTATCAAGTGCATGGATCTGTCTACGGCGTGATTCCGGCAAAGAGAATCGTTCATAAGCCTCTTGGGGAGTGGAGCACCGAGGAGATCCGTGTCGAGGGCGATAACATCAAGGTGACCGTCAACGGCGAGGTTATTCTTGACGGTAACATCCGCAAGGCCTGCAAAGGGCACAACGTGGCTCCGGACGGCGGAAAGAAGAATCCTTACACTGTTGACCACAAAAACCATCCAGGGATGTTCAACAAGAAAGGTTACATTTCGTTCTGCGGCCACGGTGAGGGCCTGAAAATCCGCAACGTCCGCATCCTGGATCTCGGTGACAAGAAATAATGTTCCGGTCGCTGAGCTTGTCGAAGCGCCCAAGGTGACGGATAATCCGGAATAACCTCACACATTCAGAACAAGAAGCCTCTAACCTGAATTTTGCACGTTACCAAAATTCAGAACAGAGGCTTCCTGTTCTTATGTTGATTCTCGTCTTGAGTCAATGCGTGGTGCGTTTCGTTTGCTATAGGTCCACGGAATGAGTGAGTTTGCCATCGGTGTCGTAGATCCTTACGGCGATGCTTTGGGCGTTCACTGTGATCTCCATCCTTTGCCATTGGCCGTTGGTGATGACAGGGAACTTGGCGTCAGTTGAGCCGATCTCTCGGAAAGAATACTTATGAACATGTCCGCTGAGCATCAGGTCAACATCTGCGTTATTCAAGATTGGAAGAAATTTTTGAGACAGATTAAGATTACCGTGCCAAGCATCCTCGGTTTGTGGAGGAATATGGTTGAACACGATATGCCTCTCTGCATTCTTCCAGTCTTCGCTATTCACAATGTCCTTGAGCCACTTGGCTTCTCGGTTGAGATAGGGCTCTGAGCAGAGCCGTCCTTGGTTTTCGATGTCGTTGTCAACCTTGTCTTCGCCACCGTCCATCACGAGGAAGAAGAATTTGCCGTACTTGAATGTGTAGTAAGGCCCGTGCTCCGGGAAGTCAAAATATTCAGAGATTCTCAGGGCATCCTTGCCTCTGTACTCGTGGTTGCCCCGAACCATGTAGAGAGGGGTCTCGTCCGCGAAGAGGTCGCTGGCCGGCTTGAGATAGTGCTTTACTATCTTGTCGCTGTATGAGATCTCTGAAGTCATGTCTCCGTTGAACATCACGAAATCAAACTTTTTGTTCTTTTCTTTGTCGGCGAAAAGTCTGCGAAGAAGGGAATCCTGCGCATGGACATCGTTGACAACAGCGAACTTGACCTCGTTGTAGTCTTCCTTAAGGGTTGTCGCCTTGGGCAGATTCACCTTGTAGGCCGGGGCTCCTGAGCCTTTTCCGTAAACCGGGGTGTAATTGTGGTAATAGTCCTGCACGGCGGTCATCATCACCCTGTAGCGGTAGCTTGTGCCAGGCTTGAGGCCATCGACAGTCACCTTGTGGATTTTACCAATCGGCTTGAGCCCGTGACCACGCATGTCGTAGTACTTCGGCCTGTCGTTGTAGTAGAAATTCTCCTCGTTGTCCGGGGCGATCTCCACCCACGCCACAGCGTCCACGTCAGTGATCCACATCACCGTGAAACTGTCCGTAGTGACATTCTGAAGATAAGGCCCGCACACGATTTTCGCACTGACCGGCCCGTTCTGCGCCCCCGCCAAAAATGGCAACAACGCCAGAACCGCGATCAAAAGGTACTTTCTCATATTCTTGAATCTTTATTGTTTATTAGTTTAGTTGATTTGGGTGGCCTTCGCGCTATTTCTCGCCCGTGTACATCCGGCAGACGCCGAGGGTGAAGGCTTTGTGGGTGACGTTGCGGAAGCCAGCCTCACGCATCGTGGTCATGAATTCCTTTTTGCCGGGGAAGGCAGCAACGGAGGTGGGGAGGTAGGCGTAGGCGGCCTTGTCTCCGGAGACCTTTCCGCCGATTTTCGGGAGGATGTGGAGGAAATACAAGTCGTAGAACCAGCGGATGACCTTGTTCTCGGGGCGGGACAGCTCAAGGATCACGAGACGGCCGCCCGGCTTGAGGACGCGCAGCATCTCTTTAAGACCTTTCGGTCTGTCCTCGAAGTTCCTGATTCCGAACGCGATGGTGACTCTGTCGAAGGTGTTGTCGGGGAATCTGAGGTTTTCACCGTCGCCTTCCTCGATGCTGATCATCTCGTTCAGCCCGGCCTTGCCTACTTTCTCACGCATCACCGCAAGCATGCCTTCGGAGAGATCCACTCCGGTGACGTGGTCGCCGGTCACTTCGGCATGCTCAGTGACCGCGCAAGTTGGCCGTTGAGCCTGTCGAAACGACCGTGTCAGCGCCTTTGCGATGGCAATTGAGAAATCCCCCGTTCCGCAGGCCAGGTCCAGAACCTGGACCTGTGCTGGGGCATCCACGATCTGTTTAAGGGCCTTCCTCCTCCAGATCTTGTCAACGTCCAGTGAAAGTATGTGATTCAGTGCGTCATAGTTCCCAGCGATGCTGTCGAACATATTCCTGACTTTTGATTTTGTCGGCATATTCTTAGAAAATTAGAAATCCAGCTCCGGTGAGGATGGAGAGGAAAAAGGTTGAGATAACGAGCATCGGGAGCATAGGGTCGAGAGCCCGCTCGCTTCGCGTCCAGACACCTTGCAGATGCTTGATGTACAGCGGCATGGTGATGATGAATATGAAGTGGCCCGGAGCGAAGTCATAGACCGCGCAGAAGGCGAGCATCAGCGCGAACCCCAGAACAATCAGGATGGTCTGATATCTTCTCGCGCCTTTCATTCCGAGTTTGATCGCCACCGTCACACGATTCACCGCATCCGTCTTCATGTCCCTTATGTTGTTGACGTTCAGCACTCCGACGCTGAAACAACCGATGGCCGAAGCCGGAAGCAGCATGGTCAGCGGCGGCAGCACCCGAGCGGCGACATAGTACCCGCCAAGCACCGACACGAGGCCAAAGAATATGAACACGAACACGTCGCCAAGCCCTCTGTACCCATAAGGATTCTTCCCCAAAGTGTACTTTATCGCCCCGACAATAGCCGCCGCGCCAAGTACTTCCAGACAGAGCGACTCGATCTTGAATATGCTTCCGAAGGAGACCTGGATCATCGCAAGGCCGGAGACGATGCAGAGGCCGATGAATATTCCGATAAGTTTCTTGATGTCTCCGATGGTCATGTCACCGCTGCCGAGGGCGTACTGAGGTCCCTGTCTGTCAGCGGAATCGGTGCCGCTGAGCGTGTCGCCAAGTTCGTTGGAAAGGTTCGTGAGAATCTGGAGGCAGACAGTTGTCAGGAAGATCAGCGTGGCTGTCCACGGACTGACATCGGCTTTACCGGCGGTAAGGCACACTCCGAGGATCACGCCCGCCAAAGACAGGGGCAATGTCCTTAACCGCATGGATTTTATGCAGGCTTTAAAGCTCATTTCCGATAATTATTCGATTCTGTATAACAAAGATACTCATATTCTCGAAAATATTCATAACTTTACATTCCGTGTCGGAGTGGGCTCGCTTTCGCTGGTGTCGCTCCGAGACAGGAAAAGTTGAACATTAATATTCATGAATATGAAACGTAATTCATTCATTCTGGCGGCTGTGGCTGCTGTTGCCGCTGTCGCGTGCGGTCCTAAGGTTTCCGACAAGACCGCAATCGAAGGCTCTTTTGAGGCCAATGCGCCTGAGGAGGTGAACATCAAGATTCAGGATCTTGGGATTGACACCACAATTTCAGTGACAGACGGCAAGTTCGCCGTTGAACTTCCGGCCTCCAAAACCGCTTTGGCTCAGTTGTCCGGCAACGGTGTCAGGGCAAAGTTCATATCAGACGGAACCCCGTTGACCATCACGGTGACAGAGGACGGTTTTGCTGAAATCGCTTCCAAGACCCCTGCCGTTTCCGTTCAGGAAAAGTATAAGCTTTACGCGGACGCAAGGGCTGCGATAGACAGAGATACCAAGGCAAAGTTGGATGCCCTTGAAGAAGGAGCGGATGACTCTGCAAGAGATGAGATCTTCGAAGCTTATGAGGCGGCTGTCAATGAGTGCAACCGTAAGGCTTTTGATGCTAACAAGGACAATATCATAGGTGCTGCGGTGCTTAGCAATATGCAGTATGACCTTGAATTGGCTCAGGTTGATTCAATGCTGAACCTGCTTGATCCGTCTCTTGCGGAGACTCAGGTAGTCTCCAAGATGAGGGCAGCTGTTGACGCCAAGAAGAACACCGCGGAAGGCAAGATGTTCACCGATTTCGACATTGACGGCGTGAAGCTTTCAGACTATGTCGGCAAGGGCAAGTACGTCCTCGTTGACTTCTGGGCTTCATGGTGCGGACCTTGCAAAAGGGAGATTCCTAACATCAAGAAGGTCTACGACAAGTATGTCGGTGATGATTTCGATGTGCTCAGCGTGGCCGTTTGGGATCAGCCTCAGGCATCTGTTGACACTGCCAAGGCATACGGCGTGAACTGGAACGAGATCATCAACGCCCAGGCCGTTCCTACAGAGATTTACGGCATCCAGGGCATTCCTCACATCATTCTCTTCGGCCCGGACGGAACCATCGTCAAGAGGAATCTTCGTGGTGAGGGCATCGAGGAAGAGGTCGCCAAGCACGTGGCTGCGAAGAAGTAAGATGGCGGTCTCTTGACCTTATATATTCAAACGCTTTGAGCGAAAAGAATCTTTCAGTCAGGGAGAAGATCGCCCTGTTTCCACATTCCCCGGGGGTCTATCGTTACTACGATGCCTCGGGGAAGGTGATTTATGTGGGCAAGGCAAAGGACCTGCACAAGAGGGTGGCACAGTATTTCGTGCCGCCGGAGAGGCTGAACGTCAAGACAAGGATTCTGGTCTCGAAGATCGCCGACGCGCAGTTCTCCGTTGTGGACTCCGAGGCCGACGCTCTGTTGTTGGAGAACAACCTCATCAAGCAGTACAAGCCTCACTACAACATCCTGCTGAAGGATTCCAAGACCTATCCGTGGATTGTCATCACCAACGATGAGTTCCCGAAAGTCTATCTCACCCGTCGTGTGGACAGGAAAAGCGGCACCTATTTCGGACCATACAGCTCCGTCTCGCACGCCAATTATTTGCTGGAATTTTTCCGGAAGAACTACCCCTTGCGTTCATGCAACCTGAAAATAACAGGTGACGCCATCCTTCGGGGCAAGTTCCGTCCGTGCCTGGACTTCCATATCGGCAGATGCAAAGGCTGCTGCGTCGGTGCGGTCAGCAGGGAGAAATATTCCTCCTACATCACCGAGATCACCCGTCTGCTGAAAGGCGGCGTGAACGAGATAATCCGTGAATATGAGGCCGAGATGAAGCGCGCGGCCTCCGAACTTCGTTTCGAGGAGGCGCAGGTCTGCAAGAACCGGATAGAGTCTCTGAAGAAACACTATTCGCATTCTATAATCTCCTCTGCCGCTGATACTTCATGCGATGTGTTCTCGTTGGTCTTCGATGGGCAGGAGGCGTTCGGAAACTTTCTTAGGGTTCGTGGCGGTTCGGTCATCCAGTCCCTGAATCTGGGCTTCAAGATGAACATCGAGGAGGAACAGGCCTCGGTTCTCAGCACGTTCATCGCCGAGATCGAGTCCAAGTTCGGAGCGTTGGCTAAAGAGGTCATTGTGCCGTTCAAGCCGGACGTGGAGATTGTCGGAGTCGAGTTCCGCATACCGGCGCGCGGCGACAAGCTATCCCTCCTCGAACTGAGCGTCAAGAACGCCAAGGAATACCTTTTCAATTCCATCAAGCAGAGGGAGCACACCAACCCTGACGAATATCGCCGCATGGTCCTCGAGGATTTGCGCAAGGCCTTGGGAATGAAGGAACTCCCGACACACATCGAGTGCTTCGACAACTCCAACATCCAGGGAACCAACCCAGTTGCTTCCTGTGTCGTTTTCCGTGACGGAGTGCCGTCCAAGAAAGATTACCGCAAGTTCAAGATCAAGACGGTCATCGGGGCCAATGACTTCGCCTCGATGAAGGAAGTCGTCAACCGCCGCTACTCCAGAATGTTGGAAGAGGCACCGGACGATCTTCCGCAATTGGTTGTGATCGATGGAGGAGAGGGGCAGCTGGAGTTCGCGCGCCAGGCTCTCGCCGAACTTGGCTTGATGGACAAATTGATGGTCATCGGTCTTGCCAAACGCATGGAGCTGGTGATCAGAGTGAACGATCCTTATCCGTTGTTCCTTGACCGTAACTCCCAGGCGCTCAAAGTCTTGATGCACATACGTGACGAGGCTCACCGCTTCGGAATCACATTCCATCGCAGCCTGCGGAGCAAAGCCCAGATCCAAAGCGCTTTACGAGAGATCAAAGGTGTCGGCGAACAGACCGAGAAGCGACTCCTGATGCACTACGGCTCCGTCGCCCGCATCGCCGCCACGACTCCCGAGGATCTTTCTAAACTCGTCTCCCCGTCCCTTGCCGCCGAGATTCTCAAGACCTTGAATCCTTGATCAATTTTTCTCTAAACTCATCAAAGGTGACCTTCAGGACCGGTAGTGCGTCACCGTGATGCAATGAATATCTTATATTGTATCAGAATAACTGATGCAGAAGATGATACCATCTTTGACTGACAGGAAAACAAGGTCATCCAAATAGTTATAAAATAGCACGTATTCCACAAAGCCGTTCTCGGGTTTGAGCCATGACGCGACAATCGGCTTCCCGTATTTGAAATTGTCCAGTTTTGAGAGTTTGTCGCCTACCCGTATTCCGCCTGGAATCCAGGACATCAGTGCGGCGAATCTGTTGTCCTTTAAAACAAATTCACAGAAATAACCATTTTTGGTGAAGGACATCCAGTTCCGTCCAATCCAATAATACTCGTCAAGGCAAGGCTCTGTCTCATCACCCAGTTCGTTTCGCTCGTACCTGTCTGGTTTCCCGAATTTTGCAACGAATTGACCGTAATTCATGACTTGCCCAATTTTTACGCCATCCACATCAATCCCATTCGCTTTATAGTCTTCCCAAAAGTCCTGTGCATTTGTTGTTGTGCCCGAAAATACAAATAAACTGATTAACAGCAACTTCTTTATCATACTTTCATGATTTATAAAGTAATATTTTCTTGCAAAATGTATTTCTATGAGCTACATGCCACATTCGGTTGAAACAGAATATTTTATGCAATATATTATGCCATCTTTAACCGCCAAAAAGACAAGGTCGTCCAAATAGTTATAAAAAAGCACATACTTCACAAACCCGTTCTCGGGTTTGAGCCATGACGCGACAATCGGCTTTCCGTATTTGAAATTATCCAGTTTTGAGAGTTTGTCGCCTACCCGTATTCCGCCTGGAATCCATGAGGTCAGTGCGGCGAATCTGTTGTCCTTTAAAACAAATTCACAGAAATAACCATTTTTGGTGAAGGACATCCAGTTCCGTCCAATCCAATAATACTCGTCAAGGCAAGGCTCTGTCTCATCACCCAGTTCGTTTCG
>DCMG01000064.1 GCA_002321335.1 Bacteroidales bacterium UBA1628
GGGGCACCTGAGTAGTTACCAAAGTTGTAATGCAACTGACACGAGTGGGATGTCAGTTGCATTCTTCTGGTGTTGGGTTCTATGTCGGTTTGGTTTCTTTGTGACAATGGCTGCGGTCCACTTGGCTGGGAGTAAATCGCCGAGGCTCTTTTTACCGAGTTCGTACTTCGGCATACGGCGCAGGACATCTTCAAGCCAGGCCTGCTCATTCACGCCATGGGCCTTGCGGATGGCCATCAGGGAGTAGACTACAGCGGCTCTCTGTGTGGCCTCGCCGTCTCCGCAGAACAGATAGTTTTTGCGTCCTTATGTTGGCAATGCCATTATGTAGGCATGGTAAGATATAGTATTGAATCTCAGTGAATTGGCCTTCTCATGCGCAACTTAATGTTTTGGTATATTGCTGCTTTTGGTATATTGGCAGCAGGTTCTCAAATGGACCGGAGCAATATTTTCCAATCTAAGCCATTACCACGCCTTGTTCGAGGTTCTGAAGAAACCTCAATAAGCTTCTTCTTGGGTGCAAATTTCCATATTTGGCCACCGAAGAGCCATAAATCGCTGGTTTCAGGTGCCAGAACCGCCATTTTGCACCCGAAGAAGAACCGTGCTGAATCAAGAGCTCAAAATGGGCCAGAAATGGACCAGAAATGGACCAATCAATCACCGAAACTTTGAATATATTTGCAACGTTACAAACGGATGTTCCACCCTGCCGCTTTTTGGCATTGGAAAACGTTAGTTTTGCAGAGTGAAAACAGTAGCCAGTGCCATCCTGATGGGTTATCCGCAGATGTTGTTGGTTGCCGACAAATGTTAAACGACTAAAGAAACACGACGATAATGCTAAGAGGTCTCACCAAATTCCGTTGCCCCGACTGTGGCCACACCTTCGAAGCCCCCGACCTCGAAGACAACGCCACCGTCCGCACCATGCCCATGTCCTGTCCCCGCTGCGGAGCCAAGAGTAATCCGGTCGGCATTCTAGACAGGTTTAGTATGCTTTGGAACAGAAAGTAACATTAAAAATACAATTGAAATATCGACTTCATTAGCGTTATGTTTATAAGTCTTTACAATAAAATCAAAAACAACTTTTTATGAGTACAAAAAAATCCGGCAATCTTGCGAAAGGTGTCACGAAATCTGCTAAGAATTTGACACCCGAGGCGGGTGACACTATTAAATCGATTATTAACGTTGCTATTGACGTTATTGTTGCCTTGACTGGCAAAAAAAATAATGGCACTAAATAGCACAGAATTATGCACTTTGTGAGTTCCTACGTTTGATAGTCAAACATATAACTCCTTATTTCTGATGACTATGCACTTTAGACTTGCGTCTAATATGATTCTATTACATTATATTGTTATGGATTACAAGTCTAAAGTGCAAGTCAATCTGTTAAAGTGCCTTAATACAATGATGAGTGCTCGTTTGAACATAGGAGGTTGAACTCTAGTTTATAAACTCGAATATTTTTGTCGAATTAACGGTCTGGAATCAACTTTACGTTTTATGACACAACAACTTGAAAGAATAATCGATCTTATCTGCCGGTCGTTTCCGGAGGCGGATTCTAATTACACATTCAAATATCCGAAAATATCCAGGTCTAAGAATGCTGATATATGTAGGAAAATGGAAATCCCTGAACAATTGGTGATATATGCGCATATGGGAAGGGGACGTAATGAGTATATTGCATATACAGAACACGGCATTTCAATGAGAACGGAGGGCTCGCTTATTTTCTTTTCGTTTAAAATATCCGATGTCAATATTTCATGGAAAGAACTTCAGCAGGTAGATTATTCAATAGATAAAAAGGCGTTTTATTTTTACCTCAAAGATTGTAATTATCGTCATGGAGAATATGATACTGTGGGTAAATGTGTAGATGTGTCTGTTTGCGAAAGCATTGCGGAGGCATTAACCAGAGTTGCGCAAATGTTTAAGGACGATGAGGACATTTTGTTTGAGTACCGTGATCAATATGATAAGGCAGTGGAAGAAGAGAATTATGACAAGGCGATAGAAATAGCCGAATCAATAATAGAAAAAGATTCAAGCAATAAAGACGGTAAGAAGTATTATGGGTACTCTTTTAAAGGAGTAGCCTTGTTATTGAAGTATTCTTCCTTAAAAGAACAATCGCAGGATAAAGTTGATAAATCAGCGGAAGATATTCTGAAATTGCTGGAAAAAGGCAATGAATGCTTAGATATAGCGATCGCAAATTCAAAGAAAGTTAGCGACCCCAATGCGTCTAAAGATGACACACAAGAGTTTTTTTCTTTACTTTACCTATACCGTGGCCGCTTTGAGCCTAATCCAGAGAAAGGCCGTATCTTTAGTATTGCTGCAATGTCATCAGAAGAATACTATCAAGAAGCATTGGAAACATACAAGGAAAGATCAACGGAGTATCTCGAATTGGTGAATAGTCATTTGAATACAGATTCTCAATGGGTTTCAGAATGGAGAAAAGATGATGAATCGGATAAGAATTGGGAAGGACAATTAAAGATGAACCAAAGATGCGGAGAAACATCTTTTGTTAACCTAATCAAGAGTACTAAGGCATCTAGTCTCATATATGTAGTGAAAGATGAGCATCACTTAAAAGGATGTTTTGATTCTTCTGGTATAATTCGCAATATATTCACATTGAATGATCTTCCAAAAGAGCTTCGTTTTTCTATAGGGCATCCAGTACCAAATACTTTGTATAGGCCTCATCCAATGGATGAGTCTTTATATATCCCATATGAAGGGTCTGAAGAGTCGTTGTTTTTGGACAAGATAAGGGAGTTTTGCAGAGTCGTTCAATGTCTCGGTGCTATACGCATATCTTTTAAATCACTAAAAGGAAGGATTGTGACTAAAGAAGAAGCACAGTCATCGGCAGGGGATATGAATGCGGATATCTTCGGCCATTCAGGAAATGTCAATGTTAATACCGAAGATTCAGAGTCTAAAAAAGCAAGTAGTAATAGTTGCGTGGATTTAGTACAAACATTTAATCCAACAAAAACTCCATACGTTCCGGCTGATGTTGTTTGGTATAATTTTGAGATAGGTTGGCAACAATTAGCTAAGCAGAGAATAGAGGGTAATCTACTACATTATGACTTGTGCATATCATCTAGTGAGGCATCAAATATCACGAATGCTCAAAAGACTAAAGTAAATGCTGCTTATAAGAATTTAGTGGCATCTGTCAATGGTTTTTATAGCACGGACTTGAATCAGAATATGTCTGATACAGAAGAGAGAAAATGGGCGATTTCCGTTGATTTTTTATCTAAAGAAGTTTGATAAAGATATTTATTATGGCAAAGTTAATGGATTATTAAAAATCCAAATGGAACAATGGTTTTCAGTTGCTTGTTTATAAACTGTCGGATAGGTATCATTACTGTGTTGAGTCTGAAGATGTTAAATTGAAAAATGAGACAGGGCATATTGCTGTAAGATTGTTCAGTTCATCAAAAATGATAGTGTCTGTTAAGGTAGAGTATGACAACACAGTGCGGTATAGCAAGAACTATAAATACGGAATATATTTAGGTATAGTGTGTGATGCGGATTCTGTTATTCAAGATATAGATATTAATCTAATTTGGGAGAAATATCAGGATAGGATATATATATACCGAAGGGAGAATGTATTCCTTCACGGAGACACGAACTCAAGCAAAGATGATTCATACTGGGTCTTTTGGCTTCACCTTGAAGATAAATACGATCTTGTGGATGCTTTTGAGCCTATGTCACTGATTGTCGATTCGTTAATAGAGCAAGGTTTCACATTATGCCACAATTAGTAACCATCGGAAGCGAACTTCTGCGGATCAACACGCAGAAGAACAGTATTGAATATTCATCGAATGGGGGCAGGACTTGGCTGAACAGGTTCTGCATGAGTTCGGTGGGGACGTTCAGGGATCTGCTGGTGCTGGGAACGGAAGTGTTCGCAGCCACTTCGAAGGGACTTTATTGGTCCCGGAATGGCGGGGCGACTTGGACCACGCGGTACAACAATTCCGGGGTGGGTGAGTTCCTCTCGCTGGCGACAGACGGGACGTCGTTGCTGGCGACTACCTCAAAGGGATTGTATGTCTCGCGGAACCAGGGGATGTCTTGGGAGCGCAGGGGGTAGGAATATTCAGACAGATCTATTGTTATGTTGGGAATGCCCGAACGGGAGCGAGCCTTGTTCGGACACTTCCTTTTTTAGCGTTGTGCAAGCGTTTCCACAGTGGCCTTGTCAAGGCCAGTACATTGGATGATGAACTCAATAGGTGTGTTTGCACCTATCATACGCAAGGCTATGGCCTCCCTTTCGGCTGCCTTGCCTTGCTCCAACCCTTGTTCTCGTCCCTGCTCCAATCCCTGCTTGATTCCTTCCTCCCGCCCGAACTCTCTGGCGTAGGCGATCTGGTTGTAAGTGTCCCGTTCGTTAATCATATTGCTGACATATTGTTTCTTCTCATCATTTGTAAGGGATATGACTTCCGCCGCCTCGAAGAACCTCCGGAATATCCGGTCAACCAGCGCCGCCGGGCGCTCCAGCAGACGGTGCAGGTTTTTCAGCACGTAAAACCACTTGTCAAGATTCGTCTTGAGTTCTTATAGTTCCCTCATCTTCCAAGAGTGCGCGGCTCCAGCCGTAGGCACTCAGGTCATCATATCCATTAACGGCCATAAAGATAATAGTTTTTAATTAGTTAAACAATAGATGCTTATTCCGCCCTTTCAGATGTCAATCAAAACAGCTTCTTAAGCGCAAACTTGTTTTTGCCGCTTACTAAAATACAACCAATACTCCAGACATCTTGCTGATGGGACTGATTGTCCGGGGGTAAGAATATGTTTTTTATGAATATTTATGTTTTTTATTGGAATCCACCACCTTGTTTCTCTGGTTATTCAATAATGGGCTTGTTTTGAACCAATGATGAACCAAGAATTAATTGTCAAAATGATTATGTTTGCAACAGCATTTCAACATCAGGGTGGACAATCTCCTTTAATCGTAAGATAAAGTGTTATGCGGCAGGTGATTGTCTGCCTGATGAAGGTAAATTAGTGAATATGTTGTCATCAATGGAGAAAATAGCCATCCGGTTGAGGATCGGGTGGTCTGACAGGATTCTGTCGAACATCAGTTCGATGGAAGAGGCTGCGATTTATATGATGGCGGGCCTGAAGGAGGTTGTTGTCGGGGGAAGGCCCGCGCTCATAAGGTCTGACATCGATTGGTCGGCGTTCAATTGCCGTAAGGAGTGGCTGAAAAACAGACTGGCGGATTGGAGCAGCTGGAAGGACTATAACAATGCGGATCTGATCGGCGAAGGATATCCGCCTCGGGATTCCAACGGAGATCCCTACGAACTCCATCACATAGGTCAGAGGCAGGATTCCCCTTTTGCGGAACTCACTTGGGCGGAGCACATGGGGGATGGAAATAATACGATCCTGCACAAGACTGGCAAGGAGTCAGAGATCGACCGTGGCGAGTTCGATGCCGAGAAGTCTGCTTATTGGCAGGCGCGGTTCAAACTATTCTCAAAATCGGAATTGGAGCGAATATATTCAAAGTGATTCGTCGGGCGACGAAAAGGGGCAAAAACGCTGCCGATGAAGACGCTGAACGCGATGGCCGGGCTGCTTACTGGTCAAACAGTTCGGTGGCTTGGCGGAAGAGTTCGTCGATGGCGTCGCGGTCGCTGTGTACGGTCTTGATTGGAGAGGACTCTTTGACAGGAGTCTTTGGTGGTGCCGTAGACTTATGCGGTGGTTTAACTTGAACTTTCGCAGAGGAGTCGGGAGTATACTTGACGAGATCGTTGGCTATTACGGAAATTGAAGAAGTGGCTGAATCATAGGGTGATGCTGTGCTTGAAGATGGGACAACGGGGGTGGGGATGTCTGGAGACTCCGGCGTTTCGCCTACTGAAGAATACAAAGAGTCTGAATATGATGCATCCACATCGGACGCCCGCTCATGTGCCCCCCAAGGGCGGGTCAGATACAGAGCGACAGAAGCCACCCCGACCAACACCGCAGCCATAACCACCGGCAAAGATGAACGTCTGCTGATCGCCATCTTGACCTCTAACGCGCTCTGAAAACGCTTCTTGGGATCTCTTTGACAACACTTTCTGGCGACCTTGCCAAAACTATGACTCAGGCGGTCGATGACGCAACCAAGGGAGAATATATCCGAGCGAAAATCTGCGCAGCCTCCAGAGATGAGTTCCGGAGACGCATAGACCTGCGTTCCCGCCGAACCCTTCAAGACTGAATGCGAATCGGAATCGGAAAGGCCGAAGTCAATCAGCTTGACATTGTTGCCATTATATGTCATCATGATGTTGGACGGCTTCAGATCCCGGTGGACAATCTGCTTGGAATGCATGTAGGCCAAAGCGTCGCATGTCTCGCTGATAATCTTGGCCGCCAATGTCTTGCTGATCGTCCCGCGTGGCAGAAGCGTGTCCAGCGAGCAACCGTCCACCCACTCCATCTCAATGCAGTTGCCGAGCGGCGGGATGTTCACGAAACCGTAGTACTCGCAGATGTTCGGATGGCTTAATGAATATCCTATCTCGAATTCTTTCCTGAGCAGCCGCTCATAGACGGGATCTCCGGCATATTCACTTTTCAAGGCTTTATAGACCCTGAAACGCCCGTCCTTGTCCGCACGCCAGATGTCGCAGTAACTTTCAGGGTTGCTGCGGATCAACTCAAACATGCCCTGTTTCGGGCCTTGAGCCTCTGTCGGTGTCTCGAAAAATCCGGATGCCTCGTCCATAATTCGTTTGAATATTCAAAGATAACTATTTTTGTGTTAAATTTGTACGTTATCATGATGCCGATGAGGAATATTTCTGGACATATTATTTTGTGCCTTGCCCTGGCACTCTGTTCTTGCTTTGCCGCCGCTTTTCCGCAAGGGAACGACTACGACTTGGCATTGGACAAGTATGCCAGCATCTGTGATCGCTGCGTGGAGCTGAGGACTGGCGTTGAGTCTGGACAAAGCGTAAGCATGGCGGAACTCAAAAGCCTTTTGGCGGAACTTTCATCGCTTCGGAAAACCTTGTCAAACGCTTCGGGAAAGATGTCGGCGACGCAGTCCGCAAGGTTTGAGGCAATCAAAAACAAGTACGTGCAAGGAATGACAAAGTCTGTGAAGAAGCCTGACCGCCCGGTGTTCAACCCCATCCCGAAGATTGAACCGGTCACCGAGCCAGTCGAAGTGACCTCGCAGGCATTTGGATTTGAGGCGCTTCGGCAAGCTCAGCGACCCGATGTGCAAGCTCAGCGTCCGGAAGGACAAACTCAACGACCGGCTGTGGAGTCTCGGCGCTTGAAGGCCCGGCAGCGTCCGTCTTCTGAAAATAAATCAAAACCATTCAGACTCGCCATTCTGACCGATGCCGGAATATTCCCGACCCCTTCATACGGCGCTATGGCAGTGGCGACATGGAACGGAGTCGGTGCATACGCCAACTATCGCGGCAATTTCCGGAAGAATGAATATTCCTACACCTGCACCAGCGATGGTGACACTGAATATGGCCTCATCTGGGTCACGGGAAAATCTCGTGTGAGCCGCTCCGTGGCGACCGCCGGTTTCGCCATGTTCACCTCTCGCCGCTTCGGATTCCGCACTGGAGCCGGGGTGACATCTTACACCCGTTGTTGGGAGGACATTTCCGGTCAGTGGGCCAAGGTGAAGGACCTGTCGTTCAAAGGTCTGGCGGCTGATGTCGGAATATTCTTGATTTTCAATCCGTTGGTTATTTCGGTGGGTGTCACGTCCGATTTTTCCGGTCATGCTGATGTTCAGGCTGGTGTCGGTGTCCGCTTTTAGAGAATCTGTCCCTTGTCGGAGAATTCTCTCTCAAAGGACCTTCAGATGGTTGATTCCATCTTGGCGGCCGGCGATGTATGAAGGAGTATATTCGCCATTCCTAAGGATTCTGGAGATGTAGAGAGGGTAGCCTTTTATGAAGTTTGCGGCCTCAAAGCGGTCTCCGGGCATGAGTTTGGAGTTGCATGTCGATTCGACCTCGAACTGACCGTCGCCCATAAACCTGAGAGTGACCTTTCGGCCCGGATTCCAACCAATCTCCAATCTGGAGTCAGGCGCCAGGTCGCATGAGTTGATGAAGTCTGCCGTGAAGAATCTCGACTGGAAAGCCTCTGAATGTTTCAGGTCTTCGCAGAAAGACTTGTAGTCCTTCTTGCCTATGTATTTGGACAGTACGTCAAGGGTTGTCTGTCGAGGAATCGGGGTCATGTTGACATAGCCCCACATCCTTTTGAGCGTGGATGCGGAAACACTTTCACTGGTCTCGCTTTCAATTTCTTGAGCCAGCGAGTAAAAGTCTGTGGACGTCTTGACACTCTTGCGGAATTTCTTCTCCACAAGAGACATCAGGTAATTCATCTCCGGAATTTGTCTCTCAGCCATATTCTTTTGTCAGTTCTCTATTACAAATTTAACTTATTCACGGTTGAATAGCAAATCTTAATATTCCCGAAAAACATTATCTTTGCATCAGGTTAGTAAGATGAAATAATAGGTTGCCTCAGATTAGGTAAAGATTCCTTAAGATGATGCAAGTTTTTTTGAAGGTAACTTAGTTTAGTAAGTGTGTTATGTGGTTATCGTTAGCGTTCCTGTCGGCGATCCTTCTCGGATTCTACGACTCTTGCAAAAAGGAAGCCCTTGGCGGCAATGCCGTCATCCCCGTGCTGTTCCTGAACACGCTGTTCTGCTCACTCATATTCATTCCTTTCATCGCTCTGTCCTACTGCACTGATGCCCTTGACGGCTGCATCCTCAAGGTTGGTGAATATGGCGGATGGGCGGTGCAGAAATGGATTCTGCTGAAGAGTGTCATAGTCCTCAGTTCCTGGACATTGGGCTATTACGGAATGAAGCACCTCCCGTTGACCATCGTTGGTCCGATCAACGCCACCCGCCCTGTTCTCGTGCTTGTCGGAGCGATGCTGATCTTCGGTGAGAGACTCAACTGGCTCCAGTGGGTCGGTGTCCTTCTGGCTGTGGTGTCCTTCTTCATGCTGAGCCGCAGCGGAAAGAAGGAAGGGATTGATTTCGAACATAATGTCTGGATCTATGCTGTTGTCGGAGCCGCGATTCTCGGAGCCCTGAGCGGACTCTACGACAAGTTTCTGATGGATCCGAACGGCTTGGCCTTGGACAAGATGTCCGTGCAGAGCTGGTACAACATCTATCAGTGCGGAATGATGGGCGTGATGATGCTTCTGGTCTGGTACCCGAACAGAAAGAAAACCACCCCTTTCCGATGGAGATGGCCTATCATATTCATCTCAATATTCCTAAGCATCGCTGACTTTGTCTATCTTTATGCCCTCACCCTTCCCGGAGCCATGATCTCAGTCGTCTCGATGATCCGCCGAGGCAGCGTCATCGTCAGCTTCCTCTTCGCTGCGATCGTCTTCAAGGAGAAGAACCTCCGCAGCAAAGCCATCGACCTCGCCCTAGTCCTCCTCGGCATGGTCTTCCTCTACCTCGGTTCAAGATAGTCTTTGTTGATAGGAATCTGTAGGATCTCCGGTCGCTGAGCTTGTCGAAGCGACATCACTCCTTTTTGCCGATAACAATTAGTCGCTTCGACAATCTCAGCGACCGAGCGCCACCATGGCGCAAAAAATTTCCCCTTGCCGCAATTTTTGTAACGTGAAAAATTCGGCAAGGGGAAATTTTTGCGCCTCAAAGCCACTATCCCTCCTTCGTCATGATCAAATATATTCAAAAAATCCGCCCCGGCATGGGAACGGATTCTTTATGAATATGTCAGCGAAGCCAACTATTTGCTCTGCTCGATGGCAGCCTGTGCCGCCGCGAGTCGTGCGATAGGCACACGGAACGGTGAGCAGGAAACGTAGTCAACACCGATCTTGTTGAAGAAACGGATTGACGCAGGGTCTCCACCGTGCTCTCCGCAGACACCACACTTGAGGTCAGGCCTCTTTGAGCGGCCGGCCTGGATACCGAACTCAACCAGTTTGCCGACGCTCTTGGTGTCGATGGTCTGGAACGGATCGGCGTCGAGAATCTTGTTGCCAAGATATTCACCCATGAAGGTACCCACATCGTCACGGGAGAAACCGAATGTCATCTGCGTGAGGTCGTTGGTGCCGAATGAGAAGAACTCGGCGGCGCGGGCCATCCTGTCGGCGGTCAGAGCGGCGCGAGGGATCTCGATCATCGTACCGAAGTTGTAGAGGATGAACTGACGGGTGGTGCCTTCAACTTCAGCCTTGACCCTGTCGCAGATAGCTCTCTGGAAACTGAGCTCACGGGCGGAGATGGTCACGGGAATCATGATTTCAGGATGAGGGTTGAAGCCTTCCTGCTGAAGCTCGGCGGTGGCTGTGAATATTGCTCTGTACTGGGTTTCGGCGATGAGCGGGTAAGACATGTGCAGACGGACTCCACGGTGACCCATCATAGGGTTGACCTCGTGAAGGGCCTCGCCACGCTTCTCGATGTCCTCTACCGTGACACCTAACTCCTTGGCAAGTTCCTTCTCTTTCTCCTCAGTCTTAGGCACGAACTCATGGAGAGGTGGGTCGAGCAGACGGAACACAACTGGCTTGCCGTCCATAATCTTCATCGTGCTCTTGGCTGAAGCCTTGATGTAAGGCTCAAGCTCGGCAAGAGCGGCCTTTCTTTCCTCGTCTGTGTTGCAGAGGATCATCTTACGCAGTTTGGCAAGAGGCTGCTCGGAGTTTACTCCGTAGAACATGTGCTCGATGCGGAACAGTCCAATGCCCTCGGCTCCGAAGCTGAGAGCCTTCTGTGCATCCTCAGGGGTGTCTGCGTTGGTCCTGACACCAATCTTGCGGAACTTGTCGACGATTGACATGAACTTGATGAACATAGGGTTCTCCGAAGCGTCCATCGTGTCGATTTTCTCTCCGTACACACAACCCTTTGTTCCGTTGAGGCTCATCCAGTCTCCTTCCTTGAATGTGACATTACCGAAGGAAACGGTCTTCGCCTCGAAGTTGATCTTCATGGCCTCGCAGCCGACGATGCAGCATTTGCCCCAACCACGTGCCACGAGAGCGGCGTGAGAGGTCATACCTCCGCGTGTGGTAAGGATACCTGCCGCGGCGCGCATTCCCTCGATGTCCTCAGGAGAGGTCTCCTCGCGGATGAGGATTGTCTTCCTGCCAGCCGCGTTGGCCTCCATTGCAGCCTCGGATGTGAACACGATCTGACCTACGGCTCCGCCAGGGGATGCAGGAAGTCCGATCGCAAGTACTTTGGATTTCTTCTCTGAAGCAGGGTCGAGGATAGGGTGGAGGATCTCGTCGAGCTGTGCAGGGGAAACCCTCATCACAGCTGTCTTCTCGTCGATCATCTTCTCGTCAACCATGTCCATGGCCATCTGCAGGGCTGCCAGGCCGGTTCTCTTGCCGATGCGGCACTGGAGCATCCAAAGGTGACCCTCCTGGATGGTGAACTCGATGTCCTGCATGTCGTGGAAGTGCTGCTCAAGTCTCAGACGGATTCCGTCAAGTTCCTTGTAAACCTCCGGCATGGCGGTCTCAAGGGACTGGAGATCCTTGTTCTTCTCTGTCTTTGTGGCCTCGTTAAGAGGGTTAGGAGTACGGATTCCCGCAACTACATCCTCGCCCTGGGCGTTGATGAGCCACTCACCGTAGAACTTGTTGTCTCCTGTGGCAGGGTTACGTGAGAAAGCCACGCCGGTCGCGGAGGTGTTGCCCATGTTACCGAACACCATAGACTGCACGTTCACGGCTGTTCCCCAGTCATCAGGAATCTTCTCGATCCTTCTGTAGGCGATGGCCCTCTTTCCGTTCCAAGACTTGAACACACCGCCGATGGAGCCCCAAAGCTGGGCCTCGGCAGTGTCAGGGAAGTCCACTCCGAGAACTTCCTTTACCTTTGCCTTGAACTTCTCGCAGAGATCCTTGAGCTCTTCGGCTGTGATGTCGGTGTCTGACTTGTAGCCTTTTTTCTCCTTGAGATCCATCATCATCCTGTCAAGCTGCTGGCGGATTCCCTGTCCGTCGGCAGGCTCGATGCCCTCGGCCTTCTCCATCACGACATCAGAGTACATCATGATGAGACGCCTGTAAGCGTCATACACGAATCTTGGGTTGCCGGTCTTCTGGATCATTCCAGGAAGTGTGGCAGAGCAGAGACCGATGTTGAGGATGGTGTCCATCATGCCAGGCATTGAACTTCTGGCGCCTGAACGGCAGCTTACGAGAAGCGGATCGGAAGGATCACCGAACTTCTTGCCCATAATGGTCTCTGTGGCTTTCAGAGCCTCTGCCACCTCTTTCTTGAGGTCTTCGGTATAGCCTCCGCCGAGTGAGTAATACTCAGCGCAGCATTCGGTTGTGATTGTGAATCCGGCAGGTACCGGCATGCCGAGCTTGCTCATCTCGGCCAGGTTGGCTCCCTTTCCTCCGAGGAGCTCACGCATGTGTCCATCGCCCTCGGCGGTCTTGCCACCGAAACGATACACTCTTTTCTTCTTGTCGAACATATTATTAAGAATTTGTTTTATAGACCTTCCAATAAATACAGACTACAAAATTACTAAAAAACTTTGGTTGCAGCAATTACAAAAACTTCAAAAAACTGCTCCCGGACTTCAAAATATGTTATTATGGTGCCTTGCCATTTTCATATTCTTACAATAATCGCGATGCGATGTCGGAAAGATCGCTCCTCTCGCCGATTTTCAAGAATATATGTTCGAAGAGTTTCTGCCCGTCCATCTTATCGTTCAGATGCGACAGACCGTTGGACCACTGGTCCAAATACGGCTGGTCAATCTGGAATATGTCTCCGGTGAACACCATCTTTGTGCCTTCTCCGGCTCTGGTGATGATTGTCTTCACTTCATTAGGAGTGAGATTCTGAGCCTCGTCACAGATCAGGAACACCCGCCCCAGACTCCGTCCTCTGATGTAGGCCAGCGGAGAGATGAGCAGTTTCTCTTCCTTCAGCATGGCCTCGATCTTCAAAGCCTCCTTGCTGGATGAACGGAATTGCGCCTTGATGACATTCAGGTTGTCCATCAGCGGCTGGATGAACGGGCTCATCTTCGTCTTCTGGTCTCCGGGGATGAATCCGATGTCTTGGTTGCCAAGCACTATCGTAGGTCTTGTGAGGATTATCTGGTCAAAGTCCTTGGCCTGCTCCAATGCGGCCGCCAAAGCCAGCAGTGTCTTCCCTGTTCCGGCTCCACCGGTCATCGAGACGAGCTGTATGGATGGATTCAGGCAGGCATCCAACGCAAATTTCTGCTCATCGTTGCGTGGGCGTATTCCGTAAGCCTCCCTGTTCTTTACCAACACGATCCGTCCCCGGCCTTCGTCGAACCTTGCGCAGATGGTTGTATCTCCGTTCCTTACCTTGTAAAGCTGGTTCGCTTTCGGCTTCACCTTGCAGACAGCCTTCCAGTCAACGGACGTGTCCGGGCTGTAGGCCAGACTCTGGATGGCATCCGTGGTTATGCCGTCAAGGTACTGTACCTCCCTGTTGGAGTTCTCGATCTTGTCCTCCTCAATCCTGTCGGTCAGGTAGTCCTGAACCTCCATTCCGGCGGCTTTGGCCTTCATCCTGAGATTGATGTCTTTCGTGACGAGGGCGACAAACCTGTCAGGGTTGTTGTCGCGCACCCAGATGGCCGTCGCGAGAATCCTGTGGTCGGGAATGTCATCGTAGAACATTCCTTTCATGCTTTCCGGGAAAGGATGTCCGGGGTCTATCCTGATGTTGCCCAGTCCCTTGCCGATCGGTACCCCGTACTTCCCGAAGGATTTGCCGTCTGTGATCCGGTCAATGTCTCTCATGAATCCTCTGGCGTTGAAAGCCAGATTATTGTTGCCTTTCTTGAACTTGTCGAGTTCCTCGATCACGGCGATCGGAATGACCAGATCGTTGTCCTGGAACTTTCGGATGGCCTTGTAGTCGTGCAGGATGATGTTCGTGTCAAGAACAAAGATTTTGGGCTTCCTGCCGCCCCCTCCTCTGCGAGGAGTGTCAGCGTATCTTGCCATATATATTATAGAATAATCGTAAAAATCTTTGTCAAATCCGCTGCGACCTCTTTTGGGTCGTTTGCGGACGGTGTCAGTCTTCTCCTTCGGAAGCCTGGCTGCTGAGCAGGGATTGCAGTATGTTGGCGATTCCGCTGCCTCCGGTCTTCACATTGACTTCACTGGTGCCGGTAACGGGATGCCCGACAGGGTAGTAAGCGATGTCCTGAAGCAGGAACTCGGCATCGACATAGTCATAGTCGGAATCCTTGATCTGAAGAATCGCTCCCGGAACTTCGGAAAACATGATTCTGACATTCTGATCCTCTCCGTAAGCACTCTTGATTCCGCTGATGTCGATGTCGGCTCCGACGTCCCCCGAACACATCAATTTCAGTGCCGCAAGCAGACCTCCGTCGCAGACCGTCATGGCTGACATCGCGATTCTGTCTTCTATGAACTCCCGGACAACCTCATGACAATCAATGAAGTAGTCTGCGTCACCTATTTCGGGGAAATTGTCTCCGTTCTGCCCGAGGGCGTCGCAGAGAAGCGAACCTCCAAGCCTGAAGTCACATGAGTCGAAAGGAACATAGATGATCCAACTGTCCGGATCGGCGGCCAGCTTGTCCGGAACAGCCCTGCGCCTTCCCAGCACGGGATGTTCACTGCCGAACGGTGCGTCGTCTGGCAGGAATATGTCTTCGTCTTCCTGAGCCGCGGCTTTCCCGCACGCCCCGACCTTGAATGACGCTTGGCAAAACCTTCCGCTTTCCGTGAACGAGTATGAGCTCAGGCATATTCCCAAATCATTGACGTAGTCAGCGGTGGCTTCGACGGAAGAGTAGAATGCCGCCATATTCCCGAGTGGTCTGCCGTTCCACTTCCATTTCGCGGCCAGAGTCAGATCGCCTAGTTTGAAATGGCCGTTCATCCACGTGGCATCCAAAAGAGCCTTCGCGATCCTGCCTCTGGTGTAAGAATCCGCAAATGCCGCCGGAAACGGCCTTGGCTCCTCCAAGAGCGAGAGAACGGTCGACAGATAGCCTTGTACGTTTTGATTCAGAAACTTTTTCATTGACGGAGAAGGATCCGTGCTTTCATCGATCACCGGCTCGAAATCCTCGTTACTCGGGAGTGCCGCCTCTTCTTTGGGCGCAAGGCAGTCGTCAAGCATTTCAGCCGGAGTCAGCCGTCTGGAAACGCCGTCAATGATGTACTTCGAATGAAGCGCTGATGTTTTTTCTTTCATTCCGCTAGAATATGTCCGTAAATTTAAGTAAATTTGAGTTCAGTTCAAAAAACAAGTATATCAGACATTATCAGATGGAACCATTTTCCAAGAAGAATTATCAGAATAAGGTCGAGGCTATATTCACAAGATTTCCTTCAGTGCAGAAAGTACCTTTCAAGGATGCCTACAAGCCGGGATTGGAGAATATGCTCCGGTTTGAGGAAGTCCTTGGCAATCCGCACGATAGCCTAAGGACAATACACGTTGCCGGCACTAACGGCAAAGGCTCGGTGGCGAATATGCTCGCTTCGGCGTTGTCCGCCTGCGGCCTCAAGGTCGGCCTTTACACTTCTCCGCACATCGTGGATTTCCGGGAACGGATGAGGGTCGCCGAGACGGATGGAGAAGCGGAACTCGTGTCCGAGGAATATGTCTATGACTTCCTCTGCCGGTACGAGGCCGACATGGATGCCTTGAGCCTGTCCTTTTTCGAGATCACAACCGGAATGGCTTTCAAGTGGTTCGCCGATCAGAAAGTTGATGTGGCCGTCATCGAGGTCGGTCTCGGAGGCCGTCTCGACAGCACGAATGTCATAACTCCGGATCTTTCGATTGTCACAAGCATTGCCCTTGACCATTGCGCCCTGCTGGGGAACACGTTGGCGGAAATCGCCGGCGAGAAGGCTGGAATATTCAAGAGAAATGTCCCTGCGCTTGTCGGGGAATATCTTCCCGAGACACGCCCCGTCTTCGAGGCCAAGGCAGCGGAGGTCGGGTGCTCGCTGACGTTCGCCGAGGATGTGGAACCTTCTCTTTGGAGCCGAAACGACGAGATATTAAGGAATATGGATCTTCGCGGCAAGTACCAGAGAAAGAACCTCCGCACGGTGCTGGCCGCGGTTGACATATTGAAGAATATGCCTGAATATGCCGGTCTGTCTAACGCCCAGTCTGTCGTCACCGCCATAGTCCGCACAGCCTCCAGGATGGGATTCCATGGCCGTTGGGAAAGGCTTTCGCTCCAACCGTTCATCATCGCGGACATCGGTCACAACCCGGCGGCCCTGAAGGAGAACTTCGCTCAGCTGGAGTCGATGGTGGAGGAAGGGGAATGCTCCTCGCTGATTCTGGTCTACGCCATAATGGCCGACAAGGATCTGGATGGCATCATGCCTTTGATTCCGGCTGACGCCACATGCATATTCACGAATCCCGAGATACACCGCGCTCTTCCGGAGAAGGAGCTGACCGCCCGCTACCGTGCCTTTTGCTCAGCCAACGGTCGCTCAACAAACAGAATCTACGACGCTCCGAATGTGCGTCAGGCCCTTTCGATGGCAATCAATCTAGCCCGTGAGACATCCAGGAAACCGGACGGTTCACGGTTCTGTTTCCCGCTGATCTATGTCGGCGGCAGCACCTATCTTGTGAGCGAGGCCGTGCAGGTTCTCAAGTCTCTTCCTGTGTGATCAAGCAAGATTTTTGCAGGGCGGGATTTAACCATACATGATAATAACATTTTTGTGATGAAAAATATGCTGATAACCTCCGCCCTGGTGGCGATTTTTTGTCTTGCGGCGATGACTACGGCCGCGGTTGTCCGTAAAGATAAAGGTCAGAATCAAATAAAGGACGGCCTTGTGTTGACAGACCTTTGGAAAAGATATACTGCCGCCAATAAAGCAGACCGCCCGAAGGAGATGATGGCCGTGTTGGACACCATTGTCTCGAAAGCCAAGGCCGAGCGTCTGCACTACGACTTCTACACGTCCGCCAGCCAGAAAGTTGTGGTCGCCGGCAACCGGGACTGGAAGCAAAGGGACGAGTACAGCGCGTGGCTGGACAAGGAGGTGGATGAATATGCCGAACCGATAGTGACGTTCCACCACAATCTGTCCAAGGAAAGCCCGGCTTCGCTGACTGACTTCGTCATTGTCAACAAGGCTCGCCTTCAGGCGGCAAGGAACGGAGCTTTCTACGACGATGGGCTGGATGACCTCTGGACCGGGATGGTCAAGGATGATTATGAATATGCTCTCTGGTTCCTGGCCGTCATCAAACGTTCGGAAAAAGCGATGTCGCTTCTGAGTGAATATGTCGGCGATTCCTACCCGAAGGCCGCTTATCTGGAGTACCGCCGCATGGTGGATAAGGATTATAAAAGCAATGATGACGGTCGCGCCGAGAGGATGGCTGCCGCCCGTGCGTTCTCGGATAAGTATGCAGGAAGTGCCATGTCCCTGTACGGCAAGGCACTTGTGCTCAGAGGCCAGTTTGACAGCCTGTCCAGGGTCGGTGAGTCGTCCGCCGCCCTTCGGCAAGCTCAGGGACCGGCGGTTCCGGTGGCTGAGTCTGCCGAAGCCACCGAGCAGAGCTCGTCGACCATGGTTCGGCCAGGCTCACCAACCATCGAGGCGTCCTATAAAACCCTTTACAATGCTTGCAGCCAAGCCGAGAAGGAACGTCTCTCATATTCCAAAGGCATAGACAAGGAAATCGCCGGGAAGGTGAATGATTTCAAACAGTTGATGGAATCCCTCGACAGAAAAGAGATGGGGATATCATTCGAGAAGGGTGCCGCGGTTCTGGCGCTCCGCAATCTGTCCAAGGCCGACGTGGAGTTTGTAATGGATGCCAAAAATGCCAAGCCTTTGATCCGCAAGACGGTAAACAATCCTAAGAAGAGTTTTTATGTTCAGGACACGGTGAAGGTCGAACTTCCGAAATGCGATGACGGAGACTACATATTCACGGCAAGGAACGGCAAGGTGGTCTCGAAGGCGAAATGGACAAAGAACACCCTTTCCGTCGCCGTGCGCAAGGACAGAGAGAGACTGCGTTTCTTTGTCGCTGACTACATGACCGGCGAGCCGGTTGAAAAGGTTGACCTTGAGCTTCGTCGTTCCGGGAAGGTCATTGCGCTGGCAAAGGATGTGGCTCTTTGCAAGGACGGATTCACACCTCTGCCTGATGCTGTCGTGGACAGTCTGAAAGACGGGGCGGCAAGTTATTTGGTCGCATCGTACCGTGATATGGACGGAATCCTTCACAAAACGGAGGAACACTACATCTACGGGAATTCTGTCTATTCATCGGATCAGAATGGAGATTGGGGGACGTTCTGCGAGATATTCACGGACAAGACGGCCTACAATCCCGGGGAGAAGGTGGAGTTCAAGGCCGTCCTCTACAAAGGCGACATGAGCAGGATCCTTCATACCTTCGAGGCGGGGGCAAAGGTGAAGGCGGAGTTTGTCAATGCAGAAGGCAATGTGGTCGGAAGCAAGGATTTGACGACCAATGAATATGGCTCTGTGGCCGGCTCGTTTGACATTCCGTCTGGAGGGAGGAACGGGTCTTTCTATGTAAAGATCGTAAGCGGAGATGTTAATGCATCGAAAGGAATCGTTGTGGACGAGTTCATTCTCCCTACCTACGACCTTGCCTTCGACAAGATCGACAGACTTTTCATCGCCGGCGACACCGTTGAGGTGAGCGGCAAGGTGTCCAGCTTCAGCGGACATCCGCTGTCCGCCGCGTCGGTGTCATATTCAGTTAAGAGGCATGGAAAGACTTACGCCTCGGGTAAACTGCATTTGGATGCGGACGGCTCGTTCAGGATACGCTTCGGAACTGATGGAGATGATGACCTTGGCTTCTTTGGTGTGACTGTCAAGGTCACAGACGCGACAGGGGAGACAAAGGAATTTTCCGGAGTAGTCTCGGCTCTGAAACATTTCACCCTTGCGGTTGATGTGGCAAACGCGTCCAAGGGTGACATCAATCCTTCGGATGACGCATGGCTTGGAACTCCTTTCATGATTTCGGGAGAGAAGGCTGTCGTGTCATTCGGAGTCAAGGATTTGAGAGGCAATGTGATTAAATCTCCGGTTGAGGTAAAATATTCATTGTCGGATGGTTCCGGAAAGAAATTGGCTTCCGGCAAGACAATGTCCGGCAAGACTGAGGAACTCGCACTTCCGGCTGCCGGAATGTATGTGCTTAAAGTCAATGCGGAAATAGTCAGGGAGGATGGCCGCAAGGTGACGGCTCAGACAAAGTTGATGTTGCTTCGTGTCGATGATTCGACCACCGTGCTTGACGCCAAGGTCAAGAACATCTTCAAGCTGGTCGGCGACTGCTCTGACGGCATCCTGAACACCGGCGAGGACATCAAGGTCCAGTTTGGTGTCGGTGAAGGCCCTGTCTGGGCCGTCGTGGAACTGTTCGGTGACAAACGCCAATTGCTTGAGCATAAGATGATTCATCTTGACGGCAAGGCAGGGGAATCTGGTTCTTTGACAGAAATCGTATATAATTATAAGGTAGAATATCCTGATGCGGTCCGGCTGATGGTTTTCTATTTCCGGGACGGGCGCAGATGTTTGTTCAATCGGGAGTTCAGGCGTGAGCGCAAGACTCTTGATCTGCCGCTGGCGTTCACTTCGTTCACAGACAAGGCCTTGCCGGGTACGGAATATTCATTGACGCTGAAGACCCTCCCTGGCGTCGAGGCTGTCGCGACCGTGTTCGACAAGAGTTCCGAAGTGATCTCGGCCAACGATTGGGCTAATGTGCATCTGGCTTGGGCCGGAGCGGAGGATGTCTTCATCTCCTGCTCCGCGGGAGGGGTGCGTGGCCGGATGTCTTATGATGACGAGATGCTCGTCGGAGCGTCACGTCGGAATGTCCGGGTCCGTGGGTTAGGCAGGAGTAACGCTGCCGCGAGAGTGAATTCCATGGCGGATAGCGCGGAGGAACTCGTCCTTGAGGAGGCGTTCCCGTCGATGATGATGGCTAAAAGAGAGGCTGTGGATGATGTGGATGTACAGAATGTGCCGGTGCGCTCTGATTTTTCATCGACTTTGGCGTTCGAGCCGTTCCTGAGGTCCGATGCAGACGGGAGCATGTTCATGAAATTCAGAACCTCCGACAAGCTTTCGACTTTTGCCGTGCAGGTTTGGGCGCACACGCGGGAGATGCTGAACGCTTGTGTCCGCAAGGAGATGGTGGTGACGGTGCCTGTCAAGGTTTCGGTGGCTGAGCCGAAGTATCTTTATAAAGGTGACCAGTTCGTGCTCCATGCCACAGTGTCGAACGGCTCCGATAAGGATGTCTCTGGAGTGGCGGCTCTGCAGGCATATCCGTCAAAAGATTATGAAGGCGAGAAACCGTTCGCCTCGTCATCGAAGAAAGTGATGGTTCCGGCTGGTGGAACAGTGGAAGTCGCGTTCGATGTCAATCCTAAGGGATATGATGAACTTGGGTTGAAGGTGGTTTTCGCCGATGAGGCCAAGACTTTCTCGGACGGGGTGTTTGTCAGCCTGCCTGTCTATGAGGCAAAGCAGACTTTGACCGAGTCTCATTCGGCCGTGCTTCTTGCCGGGGCGGACAAGGCCGAGCTGATCAAACGTCTGGAGTCCGAGTTTACGGGCACGACCTCCAAGGGCGCTGAGGTTAAGGAAATTGACATCCGCCAGATGATTCTGGATGCGGTTCCGTCCAAGGTCGAGCCAAAGGGAAAGGATGTTTTGTCGCTCAGCGAGGCGTTGTACGTCCGCAAGGTCGCCGCATCCCTTGGCTCTGAAGTCAAGACCGAGATGCCGGATGAGGTTCTTGTGGAGAAGATCAAGGCTTGCCTGAACGAAGGCGGCGGATTCGGATGGTTTGAGGGAATGCGCCCGTCTCCGGTAGTGACGGCAGTTGTACTGGAGCGCCTTGCCAAGATGCGTGACGCCGGACTTGACTATGGCGGATTTGATTTAACTGAATCCGTCAAGTGGCTGGACCGCAACCAGTTCCTGCGTGGAGCCGTGACCCCTCGCTGGTGCGGATGGCTGTCGATGGAACAATATGCCTACATCCGTTCGCAGTATTCGTCCGTGCCGTTCGATGTCTCCGCGCAGACCAAAAATGACAAGTCTGAATATGCCCGTAATTTCAAGGAGTTCAAGAAGTCGGTGAAGGACTATCTTGTTCCTTCCGCCAAGGATGGCCGTGGACTGAATGGGCAGATACTTGCCAAGGCTCGCAGAATCAAGACATTGGCTAATCTTGCCGCTTGTGATGACGGTTTGGCTCTGGCTTCCGCATGGGGCTTGAAGTTCTCCGCCGGGTCAAGGATGAACCAGTCGATCGCCGCTGATGTCCAGTCGCTTCTTGAATATGCCGTGAAGCATCCTGACGGAGGATGGTACTATCCTGACGCCGTGATGCCGTTTAGGGGGCTTCTTGAGAGCGAGGCTTACGCCCACTCCATGCTTTGTGATTTGCTGTCGTCTCCGGTCGCTGAGCTTGTGGTTCGGCAGACGTCTTCGGTCACTGAGCCTGTCGAAGTGACCTCCACGACTGAGGTGGCTTCCGCAGCCGAAGTGACCGCAAAACAAATTGCCGAGGGCATCCGTCTCTGGCTAATGCTTCAGAAAGAAACCCAGAAATGGGACGAGGATCCCGCCTTTGTGGATGCCATCAACTCCGTTCTGGCCGGTCCGTCCGACATTCTTACCACAAAGGTAGTGAGCCTCACTAAGACATATTCGACACCTTTCTACAAAGTCAAGGCAGTTGGCAACGGCTTCTCCATCGAGCGACACTTCTATAAAGAGGTGAGGGGAGAAGGCGGAAAGACTGGTCGTTTGGAGATATTTCCTGGAATGAAGGTCAGCGTCGGCGGCAAGATCACCGCCGAGTATCGGATATGGAGTCAGGAGAACCGCAGTTTCGTGAAGCTGACCGCACCTCGCGAGGCCGCCTTCCGTCCTGTCAACCAGCTTTCCGGAGCCTACGGCTGGTGGCTCCGTCCACTTGCCGTGAACGGAATCTGGTCAGTGACCCCTCAAGGCTACAGGGATGTCAAGACAGACCGGACAGAGTACTGGTTTGATGTCTATCCGGAGGACAAGACCACAGTGTCGGAAGATTTCTATGTCACGCAGGAAGGCATGTTCACAGCTCCTGCCGTGACGATAGAATCTCTCTATGCGCCTCACTATCGTGCGAATGCAGCGTACGGCGGAACTTTGCGGACTGATTGGTAAGCCGGCTGGTGTTATAATATGGACAATTGTTGATTTCCTGTTTATGAATATTCTGAAAATCTTCTGGACCGCGGCCATGCTGCTGTCTCCTCTTGCGCTTTCGGCATCGGATTCGCTGCGTGTGCATAATCCTCAGATTCCGATTCTGGTGGATCGGATTGACAATATATTGTTCCAGGTCCGTGTTCCTGACGCTGTTTCCGGTGACGTTCTTGAATCCCTTGCCGTGGAGTTCGGGGAGAACGTGGATCTGAGATCTGTCGCGGAACTTCGTCTTTTCTATTCGGGAACAGAGGCGGCGCGGCGCAGTGGTGTGAATTTCAGTCCGGTGGAATATATCTCTTCCCACAACGTGTGGAACACCAGGTCTGCCAATCCGTCATATTCAGTGCTGCAGGAGCAGACCGACTGGATCGGACGCAAGGTGACTCTTCATTCCCGTCAGTCGATGGTAGAGGGGGTTAACTACTATTGGGTAAGCGTCAGGATGAATCCGGAGGCTTCTCTTTTGACGGAGCTGAGCGCGTGTGTAAGCGATATCGTGATAAACGGAAAGGCGGTTCCGTTCGCCGGAGACACACATGATGCCGTCCGCAGGGTCGGCTACGGAGTTCGCCACGCAGGAGATGACCATTCGATGGCCTATCGTATTCCAGGACTTGTCACGACCAATTCCGGAACCTTGATCGGAGTTTATGACGTGCGCTGGAACAGCAGTGTAGACCTTCAGGAACGCATTGACATAGGGGTGAGCCGCAGCACGGACAAAGGTCAGACTTGGGAGCCGATGCGCTTGGCGATGTCGTTTGCGGATGCGGGAGGCCTTCCGTCAGGTCAGAACGGAGTCGGTGATCCTGCGGTGCTTGTGGACGAGAACACAGGAACCATCTGGGTTATCGCAGTCTGGACTCATGGAATGGGTAACGGCAGGGCTTGGACGAACTCCATGCCTGGAATGGAACCGATTGAGACCCCTCAGCTTATGCTGGTCCGCAGTGATGACGACGGCCGCACATGGAGCAAACCGATCAATGTCACCAAACAGGTCAAGGATCCATCGTGGTGCTTCCTTCTGCAAGGCCCCGGCCGGGGAATCACCATGCGGGACGGTACATTGGTGTTCGCCATTCAGTTCATTGACAAGGACAGGATGCCACATGCGGGCATAATGTACAGCAAGGATCATGGCGAGACCTGGCATATTCATACCCCAGCCCGCTCGAACACGACGGAGGCGCAGGTTGCGGAGGTCGAGCCTGGAGTGCTGATGCTGAATATGCGGGACAACCGTGGCGGGGCGCGCGCAGTGATGACTACCCGTGATTTGGGGCGGACGTGGACCGAGCACGTGTCACACAGGACAGCTTTGCGCGAGCCTGTCTGCATGGCGAGCCTGATATCAGTGCCGGCGGAGATGAACGCATTGGGAAAGGATTTGCTGCTGTTCTCGAATCCTGATACCACAGACGGCCGCTGCGACATCACGATAAAGGCCAGTTTGGACGGCGGTGTGACCTGGCCTTTCAAATTATTGCTCGACGAAGGGAACGGATGGGGATATTCTTGTCTGACAATGATTGATTTTCAAACTGTTGGCATCTTGTATGAGTCGAGTGCGGCCCATATTACCTTCCAGGCCGTGAGGTTGGAGGATATAGTCAAGTGAGGACGGAAATCATTAAAAACGATAAAATTTCAAAAAAAAGTTAAAAAAGTTTGCAGTAATAAAAAAAAGTAGTACCTTTGCATCACCCGAACGATGAACAACGGGACGACGATTCGGGAGCTTAGCTCAGTTGGTTCAGAGCGTCTGCCTTACAAGCAGAGGGTCGGGGGTTCGACTCCCTCAGCTCCCACCAAAAGACCTCTTCAGGATTCCTGAAGAGGTCTTTTCGTATTGCGTAATTGCTCTGGGGGAGTTTTTACATCCAACGGTATATTTATAAATGAAAAAGAGAGTCTATCTTGAGCTCCGCATTGAGACCTCCGTCAGGGTTGAGGTCGTCAGACTTGTCAAGGTCAGGGCGTACAAGCGCGTCCGTTTTGACAAGGTGTCACTATCGTATGGTATAAAGGGTGCCATCGTTAGCCCGATGACTGGCTTTGTGCCCTTGTGGCACTCTACTCTATTCCCTCGGTTTTTTTACAATAAGACCAAAAGACCTTTTGCGAAATATTTTGCGGATTGGGGGATTTTGCATAAATTTGCAGTCTGTTTTATGGTCGTGGAGCTCCAGAAGTTCCGTGCCGAGGGTACGGGCGCTTGCGGCTGAAACTTAATAAAGTTTTGTTTTTTATGTACGCAATTGTTGACATTGCAGGACAGCAGTTCAAGGTTGAGGCTGGAAAAGAGATCTTTGTTAACCGTCTTGCGGCGGCCAAGGATTCTTCAGTCGAGTTCGACAAGGTACTGCTCGTTGACTCCGAAGGGCAGATCAAGCTCGGTAATCCTTATGTAAAGGGTGCTGTTGTAAAGGCCACTGTTCTCGATGACGAGGCTAAGGCTGACAAGGTGCTCGTGTTCAAGAAGATCCGTCGCAAGGGATTCCAGAAACTCAATGGCCACCGCCAGAAGCTTTCCAAGATCCGTATCGATGAAATCGCTTAATTTCTAAAGAGTAACAGATTATGGCACACAAGAAAGGACAATCAAGTTCAAAGAACGGTCGTGAGTCTCATTCCAAAAGGCTTGGACTCAAGAAATTCGGCGGTGAGGTCGTAAAGGCCGGCAACATCATCGTAAGGCAGAGAGGTACTGTCCACAATCCTGACAAAAACGTCGGAATGGGCAAGGATCACACTCTCTACGCTCTCGTTGACGGAACGGTTAAGTTCACAAGGAAGAGAGAGGACAAATCCTACGTCTCGGTTATCCCTTTTGAGAACTAAGACTCGGAGGATTGATAATGAAAGAGGGCTGGCTTCGAGTTATCGTGCCTGTCCTCTTTTTTGTTTGATAATTAAACTATTCATATACTATGCTAACACTCAAGACGCTTCGTGACGATCCGCAGCACGTGATCGAGAAGCTGGCAGTAAAGAATTTCGATGCGAGGGCCATCGTGGAAAAAGTCCTCGAACTGGACACCAACAGAAGGGCTCTCCAGACTGAGAGCGACGCCATCGTGGCCAAGCAGAATCAGCTCACCAAGCAGATTGG
>DCMG01000026.1 GCA_002321335.1 Bacteroidales bacterium UBA1628
GACGGCTATGATCCGGGATTGTACTCGGATTGCCTGTCCAGAGGTCATTCCGTTGACCTGATGCTTTCCTATGGGGCTTTGCCTGGCGGAAAGATCATGCTCAACTGGCCTATTTCCGGCAATGACTGCTATGTGAAGGACATCACCCAGATGCTTCCTGCAGAGCGGGCCGCAGCGATAGACAGCGCCAAAAGGATCGCCCTTGGCTATCTGTATTATATTCAGACTGAGTTGGGAAGAAAGAACATCGGAATCGCTGAGGGGGAGTACCCGACCGAGGAGGGACTTCCGATGATTCCGTACTACAGGGATTCAAGGCGGATTGAGGGAGAGGTGACATTCACCCTCGCTGACATCGACCGGCCATATTCCAATGATCTTTATCGCACGTCTGTCGCGGTGGGGGATTATCCCGTGGATCATCACCACTACCGTAACCCGGACTGGCGTGACCTGCCTCAGCTGGAGTTTCATCCTGTTCCGTCGTTCTCGGTTCCGTTCGGAGTCATGGTGCCTAAGGACGTTGAGAATTTGTTGGTCATCGAGAAAGCCGTGTCCGTGACCTGCATCGCCAACGGTGCGACCCGTTTGCAGCCGGTCGTGATGGAGATCGGCCAGGCTGCTGGAATCGCTGCTGCGTTAGTAGCCGGGAAGCGGAAAGCCTCCGCGACATATTCATTGAAAGATGTTTCGATCAGGGATGTGCAGTCAGGCATCCTCGCTTCCGGTGGTTATCTGCTGCCTTACCTTGATGTTCCGGTGACTGACCCTCGTTTTGCTGCATTGCAGAGAATCGGTGCGACAGGAATCATGCGTGGCGAGGGACGCTCCGTCGGTTGGTCCAACGAGACGTGGTTCCGGATTGATGATCCAGTCAAGCGAGAAGAAATATTCCTTGATGACTATTATCCCGGAAAGACCCTTTCTGACCTTGGACTTCCGCCACTTGACTCTATCACCCGCGGGGAATATGCCGTCATTATCGACAGCCTGCTTCATCCTTTTGAATCACATGAAGTCACGCACACCGGTGCTCTTGTACATTTTTTTGCCGCATTGGAAAAATTGGATTAATTTTGAAGTCTAAATTCCCCGTCCATCTATGACAGAAAAAATCATCATTCTGGATTTCGGTTCGCAGGTGACGCAGCTCATCGGGCGCAGACTCCGCGAACTGAACGTTTATTGCGAAATCTATCCGTTCAACAAAGTGCCGGCGCTGGACTCCACCGTCAAGGGGGTCATCCTCTCCGGAAGCCCTTGCTCGGTGCGTGACAAGAACGCCCCGCAGATTGACCTCAGCGGCATCAAAGGCAGATTCCCTCTTCTGGGAATATGCTACGGCGCGCAGTATCTCGCCCACAAGTTCGGAGGCGAGGTGCTCGGCTCGCTGGCTCGGGAATATGGCCGCGCGATGATGGATGTCGTTGATCCTGAATCTCCTCTGCTTAAAGGGGTCTCGGCTCATTCACAGGTTTGGATGTCTCACGGGGACACTATCGCCCGTCTGCCTGAGGGAGCCGAGGTGATCGCCTCCACCGAGAGCGTTGCCAATGCGGCCTTCCACTTCAAAGGTGAGCAGACCTACGCAGTGCAGTTCCATCCGGAGGTGTTCCACACGACGGAAGGCACTAAGATTCTCGGCAATTTCGCTTTGGGAATATGCGGATGCAAGGGGGACTGGACTCCGGCTTCGTTCATCGAGACGACCATTGCCAGCCTCCGGGAACAGATTGGGGACGAGAAGGTTATCCTCGGACTCAGCGGTGGAGTCGATTCGACTGTCGCCGGAGTGCTGCTGAACAAAGCCATCGGCCACAACCTTACCTGCATATTCGTGAACAACGGCCTTTTGAGGAAGAATGAATATGAAGATGTCCTGGCCTCGTACAAGGACATGGACCTCAATGTCATAGGCGCTGACGCGTCCAAGGAGTTCCTTGACGCTCTCGCAGGGGTGACGGAGCCTGAGGCAAAGAGAAAGATCATCGGAAGGCTTTTCGTGGAGACTTTCGACAAGTACGCCCGCACCATCGAGAATGCCCGTTGGCTCGCTCAGGGAACAATCTACCCTGATGTGATAGAGTCCGCCGGCATCGAGGGCATCGCCTCGAAGATCAAGTCCCACCACAATGTGGGAGGCCTTCCTGAGAAGATGAACCTGAAGGTCGTGGAGCCGCTTCGCGCCTTGTTCAAGGACGAGGTCCGCAGGGTCGGCCGCGCCCTAGGCATCAAGGAGGAACTTGTGGGCAGACATCCTTTCCCGGGACCGTCACTTGCCATCAGGATCATCGGCGACATAACGGAGGAAAAACTGAATGTTCTCCGCGAGGCCGACGACATATTCATAAAAGGACTTCGTGAATATGATTGCACGTCGCTCCATTTTCCGTCCGCTTCGGATCCGCGCATCGAGGCGAAGAACCTTTACGACGCCATCTGGCAGGCCGGGGTCATCCTGCTGCCGATCAAGAGCGTGGGAGTGATGGGAGACGAAAGGACCTACGAGAATCCTGTGGCCCTTCGCGCCGTGGTCTCCACCGACGCCATGACCGCCGACTGGTTCCATTTCCCGTATGACTTCCTCGCCCAGGTCAGCAATGACATCATCAACAAAGTCAAGGGGGTCAACCGCGTAGTGTATGACATTTCGTCCAAACCGCCCGCAACGATCGAATGGGAGTAGTGAAGCGAAGGCTGACATTTGTCTTTGGCACTAGATGTGATAAAAAATAATTGACAAGAATATCCTGAAAGTGTGAATGGTGCCGCAGATCTGTACGACAGACATAAAGGCGAACATCGCCAAACTTACTGAGAACATCTGCGAATGCGCCGTGAGGAGCGCCAGACTGGTTGTACTGCAGAGACTTCACAATTCTGTGCATATCTTCTTCCAGCCGTGTGTACTTAGGCTAGGTCGTGGCGATTTTGTTCAGTCCTTAGCCTCCCCCCCCCCCTGTACACATCCTCCGGGAATCCGCCCTTCACCTCTAAATCAAGTTTTGGCGATTGGTTCCTGAGCCTATCGAAGGACCTTTTCGCGTTTTTGTTTGTATAATGCCAATGGACCCGTACTTTACCTTGTCTTTCGCCTCCGGCTTGGTCATCACCACGCTGGGTGTAATCATGTCCCTCGTCAGGATCGAACGGAACGAGGAAAGCCGGAAGATAAGGGTAGCCAGACTGATCCTTGTGTTGAGCTATTTTCTGCTTGCTGTTCCTGACTGGCTGAGCATCAACGGACTGAACGGTGTCGAGGACAAGGCCGCGGCCACGATTGTCTCGGCCTCCATCCAGTCGTTATTGTTCACGTTTACCCTGATGGCGATGATCCAACCAGGTTTTCTGACCCGTAAGGTCTTGACTGTCAATATTGGTCTGGTCGGAATATGCTCGACCTTTTTCCTGGCGGCAGATTCCCTCTGGAAAAACCAGTTGGTCACTTGTGTGGCTATCGCCGCCGTGATAGCGCAGCTTCTGCTCTACACCTGCATGTTCCTGAGATGCTACAGAATGTTCGTCAGGCAGATTCAGGACTACTATGATGAGGAATATGAGCGGCCTCTCCATTGGGCGCGGAACAGTTTCTTCGCCGCTTTGGTTGTCGGTGTCTCGGCTATAATGTCGCTTGCTGTTCCGGCTCCGGTGTATGATGTGTTCATGTGCTGCTATATGGCTTTCTATATCTGGTTCGCTAGCCGTTTCATAAATTATATCATCAGGTTCAACTATTACATTCCTGCCGTAAAGGCATCGTCGGAGGCTGTGCCGGAAGCGGCGCCAGAGGTCATGGCGGCGGACTTCACCGAGTCTGATGACTTGAAGGAACGCCTCAAGGCCGCTCTTGACGAATATGTCTCCGCCAAGGATTATCTTGATCCGGACAAGGACCGGAATTACATCATTGAGAGAAGCGGAGTGGACTCTCGGTTCTTTCGCTGGTACTTCCAGAATGTGATGGTCCAGGACTTCCGCGTCTGGAGGGCCAACCTAAGGATTGAGGAGGCGAAGAGGATCATAATGAGTACACCGGATGTCTCGATGAACGCGCTCGCGATGAAACTCGGTTTCGGAACTTCCCAGAATTTCTATCATCATTTCAAGAAAATCGTCGGCCAGACTCCCACGGAGTACCTGGCAGGGCGCAAGGCTGGGGCGGAAGAGCGGTAAATATGCTGGTAAATCACGTCACAAGGTGGTAAATTTCAGTTTTTGAAGAAATTTACCACCATCATTGTTTTGACCTTAGGACATCGTTGAGTACTTTTGCGCAACCGAAAACTTAGTGGAATTCTTACCGAATAATATATAGTTTCATTTTTTACTCCTACTGAGGATTTGTTTTCAGTATGACAGAAGGACAGATTTACATAGCGCTGTGCGTCACTTCCGTTGTGGTTTGCATGACGGATGCGTTCCTTCTGTTATGCATGCGGCGGTTCCTCAAGGAGATGGAAAGGAGACTCTACCGCCCTGAAAGGTACATCAGCGCGCGGATCACCCTTGGGCTCGCGTTTCTCATCATCGCCTTGATGACGGGCGGACTGCTGTTCAAAGGTGTTGCCGGGCCGGCCGAAAAGTTCTTCTCGATCGGGAGCCTGGTGATAAGCTCCTCGCAGGCATTGCTTTTCACGATCGCCACATTGGCCCTGCTGAACTCAAGGTTTGTGCGCGGAATCCCCATCCTGCTGAATGTAATCCCTATTCTGCTTTTTGCGGCCGCATATTTGATATTCATCGAACATGAGGTTGTATGTCGGGTGATGAGCTACTGCTTTTTCACATTCTATGTCGTGCAGCTGATTCTCTACACAGTAGTGTTCGCCCGGGAGCGGAATGAATATATTCATAAACTGAAAGTCAACTGCACCGCGGAGGAGTTCGAAAAGTGCAGGAATGGCGGAGTGACGTGGATTTTTGTTTCCGCCCTGCTTGTCGGCATCCTCGCCCTGACTTCCTATTTCTTCACCGAGTATTGGCAGCGGTCCCTGTTTGTCTTCATCTACACGGTTTTCTATACTGTTGTGACGGTCTATTTCCTGAGATACGCCGGAAAGAGCTCCGAGATCGAGGACATCACGGCGGATGACAGGGATTTTTAATATAATTGATGACAAATGTTTTATTACCAATAGTTTAACAATTAATGCAAATCGTTATGAAAAAAACAATGTTGATCATCATCGCGGTTTTGGGATTCGCCGCTGTGGCGGGCGCCCAGCCAAGAGCCATCGGTCTCCGTTCAGGTTGGGGACTCGACTTCTCCTATGAGCACACTCTCAAGGGACCTAACTTCGCTGAGTTCGAAGTAGGTCTGGACGGCTATGCTTTCGATGCTTTCCACGCTGACGCGATCTACAATTTCATGATCGCCACACCGGATTGGACTCCGGTGGGAACATGGGGCATCTACGCCGGTCCTGGAGTCTCCGCCTACATGTGGCCGTCAGAAAGTGTTTTCTATGGAGGCATCCTTGGCAACGTGGGGCTTGAGTACAAGTTCAAGTTCCCTCTCCAGCTTTCTGTCGATGTCCGTCCACGCATCATGTTCGGCAACGGTGGTGTCTGGACCGACGGCATATTCTATGGTGGTGTCAGTGCCCGCTACTACTTCTGACAACTGACATGATGTTCAGTTTATGATTGTCTTTTGACCGGGGGGGCACAGAGTCTCCCCCTTTTTTCGTTCTTGCCCGCTGTTCTTTCATCTCTTTGCTGATTTTTTTGCTAACTTTGCGGATTGTGAGGTATGGCATCCTGCGATTGGTGGCATGCCTTGTAAAGGAATATCATCATGAATATCTTGAAAGTGGGAATGGTGCAGCAGAGCTGTACGACAGACATAAAGGCGAACATCGCCAAACTTACCGAGAACATCTGCGAGTGTGCCGCCAAGGGAGCTAAACTGGTTGTCTTGCAGGAACTTCACAATTCCGTGTACTTCTGCCAGACCGAGGACGCTTCGCTATGCGACCTTGCGGAGACGATTCCGGGACCTTCCACTGAATATTTCGGCGACCTTGCGAAGCGGCTCGGAATTGTGTTGGTCCTCTCGCTTTTCGAGAAGCGCGCACCAGGACTTTATCACAATACGGCGGTTGTGATCGAGAAGGACGGCGGCATCGCCGGCAAGTACCGCAAGATGCATATTCCTGACGATCCTTGCTTCTATGAGAAGTTCTATTTCACGCCGGGGGATCTCGGATTCAAACCGATCGAGACTTCCGTGGGGTCTCTCGGCGTGCTGGTCTGCTGGGACCAGTGGTATCCGGAGGCGGCAAGGCTTATGGCCTTGAACGGAGC
>DCMG01000122.1 GCA_002321335.1 Bacteroidales bacterium UBA1628
TTCATTTCTATTATAGTTTCAAAGTATTATTAATATGTATGTGTCTTGGTGTGATAATAAGGAATATCCGATTAAGATTTTCAAATGTTTACCGATATATTCCTTATATCTACAAAATCAAAACTGATTTTGCGGTAAATATAGGCAATTAAAAGGATTCGCCCAATATTTACCGCAAAATTATAATTTTATCTGTAGCCAAGGAGATACGAGATGATCGCCATCCTGACGTACATTCCGCCGCCGGCCTGCTGGAAGTAATAGGCGTACGGGGTGTCGTCAATGTCCGTGGAGATTTCGTTGACCCTTGGGAGCGGGTGCATGATCTTCATGTTCGGCTTGACGGAACCGAGCATTGAGGCGGTAAGCCTGTAAACGTCCTTGACTTTGTTATATTCCTCGATGTCAGGGAACCTTTCTTGCTGGACTCTGGTCATGTAGAGGATGTCGCAGATGTTGAGGCCGTCTTCGATCCTGTCGGTCTGCCTGTAGTCCACTCCCTCACGGTCAAGCGATTCGAGATATTTCTTAGGCATATTCAGTTCTTCAGGGGAGGTGAATATGAAATGCGGGTCGAACCAGCGCAGGGCTTCCACAAGCGAGTGGACGGCGCGGCCGTACTTGAGGTCTCCGACCATATTCACCGTCAGGCCGTCAAGTCTGCCTTGGGTCTTTTCAATGGCATAGAGGTCGAGCAAGGTCTGCGTCGGGTGCTGGTTGGCTCCGTCGCCGGCGTTTATTACAGGCACGGAAGCCACGGAGGCCGCGATGTCGGCCGCTCCGGCCTGAGGGTGCCTCATCACGATCATGTCCACGTAATTGGACACAATCTTTATGGTGTCCTCCAGAGTCTCCCCTTTGGTCTGGCTGGTGTTGCGGTTGTCGGGAAAGCCGATGACCCTGGCTCCCAACCTGTTGACCGCAGCCTCGAAGGAGAGTCTCGTTCTGGTGGATGGCTCGAAGAACAAGCATGCCACCACCTTGCCGGCAAGGAAATTCTGCTCTCTGTTCGCCTCGAACTCTTTGGCGACCTCAAGGATGTGAATGACTTCGTCCTTGGTGAAATCCTGGATAGAAATTAGACTTTTAGGCATAATGTTTATGATTTAAAGTTCGTTTATTGTGCAATTCTCGATTTTCCCGATTCTGGTTCTGAAATCGTCCTCTGAGGAGAGTCGCACCCAGGTCTGAAGCGTGCATTCCGTTCCGAAATCCTGACCGCGTTGCTTCAGGTCCATGTCCTTAAGGATCTTCATGACGCTGTTCATCGCCTCGTAGCCGAAACGTACACAGAACCATTTCCCTGCGATTTTCTCTACGCTTCCCGCTTTGTCGAGGGCTTCCGCCGTGGAGGTCTTGTAGGCCCTGATCAGGCCCGGAATCCCGAGTTTTATTCCTCCGAAGTAGCGCACGACCACCACCACCACGTCACTCAGACCTCTGGAATCAATTTGCCCGAGAATCGGTCTTCCGGCAGAGGAGGACGGCTCTCCGTCGTCGTTGGCTCTGAATTTGTCTCCGAGGTAGCCCAGCCGATAGGCGTAGCAATGATGACGTGCATCGTGGTACTTCTTTTTCAAGTCGCTGACGATGCCTTTGACCTCATCTTCTGTCTCGACGGGAAAAACAAAAGAGATGAAGCGGCTGCCGTTGTCTTTGAACAGCCCTTCTGCCGGTCCGGGAACACTCTTGTAAAAGTCTCGGATGATGTTATCTGGTGTCTCCATGTACCAAAGTGGGTCGCTGTGGTTCGGCAGGCTCACCAACCGGTCGCTGAGCTTGCCGAAGCGACATTCCTAACACACGAAATTAGTGTTTTTCACATAATTTTGCAACGGAACGGGAAATTTTGTAATTTTGAAATGGTTTTGAATCAAGAATATTTATGGTCTATAAATTCAGGGTTACTCTCGCCGGAATCAAAGGATTCTACAGGGTTTACGAGATGAGGGGTGAAACGACCCTTTACGAGTTTCATAAGCAGATGCGCGCGGATATGGAATTTCCGCAGGATCAGTTGATTATGTTCAAGGCGATGGATGCCGGCGGCGGAGTTCTTGCCCGTTATGGCCTGTTTGACCTTGGCAGCGGCACCGTGGACAACATCACGGTGGCTCAGACGGTCAAAAACGGTGTGGCCTCATTCCTGTACTTCTATGACGTGCCCAACCGCAAGAGCGTGATTGTCACATTCGAGGGCACGGAGGAGAAGCCGGAGTGCTCGCCGACGATTGTTGAGGTGAAAGGACCTAACCCTATCGAGTTTGAGAATGGTTATGTTGCTTTTGAGGACCTTCCAGATTCTCAGAGGCATCTGCCTGGCCAGAAACCTGACTGGGGATCCGATGATGACGATGATGAAAGAGGTGCGTCTCTTTCCGCAGATGATGACGATGATGACGATGAAGAGGAGGACGATGACGAGGATGGAAAGATTGTCTTTGACGGAACCGAAGATCTGGACATCTAAAGTTTCTTCTTGAATATGTCCCGGCGGCTTCTCATAATCCTCGGACCCACCGCTGTCGGCAAGACTGACTTCAGCGTGTCGAAGGCTTTGGAATATGGCTCGCCGGTGATCTCCTGCGATTCCCGCCAAATTTTCAGGAATATGTCGATCGGGACTGCTGTCCCGAGTGCTTCGCAGCTTGCGGCTGTGAAGCATTATTTCATTCAGACCGTCCCGGTCACGCAGCCGTACACGGCAGGGGATTACGAGTTGGAAGCGGTGTCGCTTGTCGAGAAACTGTTCGATGAAGGGCATGAAACCTTGGTGATGACCGGTGGCTCCATGTTTTACATAGATGCTGTCTGCAACGGGCTGGACAATCTTCCGGACGGGGATCTGGCTCTGCGCTCTGAGTTATGGCAAAGGCTTGAAGAAGAGGGGGTAGAGGTTCTTGCCGAGGAGCTTCGGCGGAAGGATCCGCTGACATATTCACAGATCGACACCCGCAACAGCCAGAGGGTCATCCGCGCGCTGGAGGTTTGTCTCGTTTCCGGAAAGCCGTTCTCTTCGTTCAAGACGGGGGAGAGGCGGAAGCGTTCCTTCGAGATTGAAAAGGTCGGGTTGACGCGGCCGCGGGAGGAATTATATTCACGAATAGACCAGAGAGTGCTGAATATGATGAGTGAGGGTTTGGTAGAAGAGGTCCGTTCGTTGCTGCCGTACCGGGATTGTCAGGCGCTGCAGACCGTCGGCTATAGGGAAATCTTTGAATATCTTGACGGAAAAATTCCTCTGGAGGAAGCCGTCCGGCTCATCCAGAGGAACACTCGTCATTATGCCAAGAAGCAACTCACCTGGTGGCGCCGCGACCCCGCCATCCGCTGGGTTGAGGTCTCCGGTCAGTAACGGTCACTTCGACAGGCTCAGTGACCAAGTCGGTTCGGTTGCTGAGCTTGCCGAAGCATCGAACCGACCGGACTCAAACTAGAACGGCAAATCATTACCCGGGTCGTCCGCAGGAAGATCGTCGATGGTCGGGGCCGGCGCCTGCTGCTGAGGCTGGGCTCCGTAATTCGGCTGAGGCGCCTGAGTGTAATTCTGCTGAGCCTGATAGGCTGACTGCTGTGCCTGAGAGCCTTGTCCGGCCGGTGTGATTCTCCACACCCGCACATCATTGTACCACCTTCCGTTGTATTCCCTTGCCCTGAGATTGAATGCCACCTTCACGGAGTCACCGATCTGGTACTTGTCCAGATCCGCTACCTTGTCGTTCCCGAACGCCGTGAGGCACACATCGGCCGGGTAGTTGCCGTCCTGATATTCCAGAACGAAATCCTGCTTTGTCCATGAGCCTTTCGCCCCCTGTCCATTTTGTTTGGCAAGTTTCTGTTTGATCCTGCCTTCTATTTCCAATGCCATGATATTCTTTGTCTTGTAAAAATTAAACCTGCTCGGCGCCGGGCGCAAAGCAGGCTTGTGATACGCTGCCTGGGGCAGTGCTTATTTCTTGTCCTCAACGACAGGCTCAACAAAAACCTTGACAGAGTCGAGCTGGATGTCGAACACTAGGGTCGTGTTAGGGTCGATGCCATTGGATCCACGCTCACCGTAGCCAAGTTCTGAAGGCACATAGAGGGTCGCCTTGCCACCTTCTCCAAGGAGCTGGAGACCTTCTGTCCATGCAGGAATGACTCTGTTGAGGGTAAGCATGACAGCATCCTGATCCTCTTTGACTTCCTCGATGACGGTGCCGTCGGTGAGGGAGAGTTTGTAGTGAACATAGACTGTGTCCTTGGCGGATGTCGGCTTGACATCGCTTCCGGCCTCGACGATGATGTACTGGAGTCCGGATTCTGTCTCCTGAACGCCGGTCTTCTTGCGGTTGGCCTCAAGGAACTTCTGCTCTTTCTCCTTGTTGATGGCGCCTACATATTCAGCCCTCTTCTGAACGAACTCGTTCATGATCCGGTTCATCTCCTCAGGGTTGACCTTGAACTGCTTGGTGAACTCCTCGTCGCGAGGGTTGCCTTTGGCGGCCACGAAGTCATTCGCTCCCTTCTTGATCATGTTGAAGTTGAGGTCGCCCATGCTGTAGTTCTTGATCATTGATCCGAGCTGGATACCAAGGAGGTAACTAACTGAGTCGACAGTGGCCTTTGACGGGAGAAGATCCTTGGTGCTGAGAGGCTTCTGAGGAACCTCGGCAACGGCGGTGCTGTCCGCTCCGTTGGCTTTGCCGTCAACCTTGTTTGTGTTGCAGGCGGTGATGGAAAGAATCATCGCAGTCGCCGCAAGCATTTTGATTGTCTTCATACTATTAAATTTTTATAAGTTGTCAACCATCGGCATTGGGGTACAACGCACCCCAAAACTTTGCAAATATCGCAAAAAATCTTGACTTTATCAGCCATTGGGATCCAAAATGCTTGTTTATCACGAAAACAATCACTATTTTTAGAAATAATTAGGAAATTCTATGGAAATTGACTCGTCATTGCTGAATTCCAAGCTCAAAGAATTCTTCGGTTTTGATTCCTTCAAGGGGGATCAGGAGAGGATTATCCGGAACTTGCTGGAGGGCAAGGACACCTTTGTCCTGATGCCCACGGGCGGCGGAAAGTCGTTGTGCTTCCAGCTGCCGGCTTTGGTTATGCCTGGCACCGCCATCGTGATCTCTCCTCTGATCGCTTTGATGAAGAATCAAGTGGATGTGATCAGGGGGTTCGTGGAGGAGCAGGACGGAGTCGCTCATTTCCTTAACTCGTCATTGAACAGGGCTCAAATCCAGGAGGTCAGGGCGGATGTGCTTTCCGGTGTGACCAAACTGCTTTATGTGGCTCCTGAGTCCCTTACCAAGGAGGAGAATGTCGAGCTTCTCCGTGAGGTGAACATCTCTTTCTACGCTGTTGACGAGGCTCATTGCATTTCCGAATGGGGGCATGATTTCAGACCTGAGTACCGCAGGATCAGGGACATGGTGCATACGATAGGCCGCGCTCCCATCATAGCCTTGACGGCGACCGCCACCCCGAAAGTCCAGAACGACATCCAGAAGAATCTCGGAATCATGGACGCGACCGTCTTCAAGTCCTCGTTCAACAGGCCGAATCTATACTATGAGGTCCGTGATAAAGTCGATCCCGACAAAGACATAATCAGGTACATCAAACAGCATCCTGGAAAGTCGGGAATCATTTACTGCCTCAGCCGTAAGAAGGTTGAGGAGATAGCGAGATTGTTGGAGATCAATGGAATCAGAGCCCTGCCTTATCATGCCGGGCTGGACGCCAAGACAAGGGCCGAGAATCAGGACAGGTTCCTGATGGAGGATGTGGATGTGATCGTGGCCACCATAGCGTTCGGCATGGGAATAGACAAGCCGGATGTACGCTTTGTCATGCACTATGATATTCCCAAAAGCATCGAAGGGTACTATCAGGAGACCGGGCGGGCAGGGCGTGACGGTGAGAACGCCGAATGCATAACCTACTATAGTTACAAGGACATCCGTAAACTGGAGAAATTCATGCAGGGCAAGCCTGTCTCCGAGCAGGAGATTGGCCGTCAGCTGCTTATGGACACTGTCGCCTACGCTGAGTCCAATATTTGCCGCCGCCGGATGCTGCTGAACTATTTCGGGGAGGATTACCCGAAGGACAATTGCGGACTGTGTGACAATTGTGTCAACCCGAAGGCCACATTCGACGGGCGTAAGGAAATGAGTCTTGTGATAAGGCTGATCAAGTCTCTTCCGGAGCATTTTAAGATAGAGCATCTGGCTTCGGTTCTGGCAGGACAGACCAATGCGATGATCAAGTCTTACCGTCACGACACATTCCCGCTTTTCGGCTCGGGCAGCGGACACAGTGTGAATTTTTGGTGTGCGGTCATCAATCAAGGGCTTCTGCTTCACCTTCTGGAGAAAGAGATAGAAACCTACGGTCTGATTTACGTGACCCATAAAGGGGAGGAGTTTTTCCGCAATCCGTATGAGATCCGTCTTGTCGAGGACCGTGTTTTCAACGGAAAGGATTCTGATGATGACGACGATGACGATGCTCCGTCAGGATCTGGAGTGAAAGGTGGCGGCGGAGGCGACGCCGCCTTGTTGTCCATGCTCAAGAGCCTCAGGAAGGACATTTCCAAGAAACTGAATCTCCAGCCTTGGATCATTTTCGGAGACCCGGCGCTTGAGGATATGTCGATCCTCTATCCGATAACCTATGACGAACTGCATAATTGTCAGGGAGTTGGTGAAGGAAAGGCGAGGAAATACGGCAAGGAGTTCATTGACTTGATCCGAAGGTATGTAGAAGAGAACGACATCACCAGACCCGAGGACTTTGTTGTGAAATCAGCCCCTACCAAGAGTGCCGACAAGATATTCATTATCCAAAGCGTTGACAGACGTATGTCGTTGGAGGACATCGCTGATGCGAAGGGGCTTGAACTTGAGGATCTTGTGGGTGAGATTGAAGGCATTGTCTCCTCCGGCACCAAACTGGATCTGAACTACTATATCTGCCAGACCATTGACGATGAGGTCGTTGATGAGATATATGAATATTTCAAAAGTGAGGCGGCCTCTGACTCTGTGGAGGAGGCCATCAAGGAATTGGGATCCGATTATGAGGAGATGGAGATACGTCTTGTGAGAATAAAATTCCTCTGCGAGATTGCCTCTTAGATTGTCACCATCCTGAGTCTGCGGTCTTCATAATGGCCGAGCCTCCGGAATCCGAACATCTTGACATATTGTGCGAAATAGTCGAACCTGTCTCCGACCTGCTCCGGTGTGTGGGAATCTGATCCCATGCAGATGATCTCCCCGCCCAGCTCCATGTACCTTATCAGGATGTCCTTGTCAAGTTGCGGCGCGCGCAATCCGTAGGTCTTGTAGCTTTTGGTGTTGATCTCCAGCCCTTTTCCGTTCTCGATCAAATACTTGAATATCTCGTCGAACAGCCCCGGAAAGTCCCGGTACAAAACACTTTCCTTCGGGTACGGGGCGTAGCGCGCCACATAATCGAAATGCCCCATGATGTCGAAGTCCCCGAGCCAGCGCATTTCCCGGAGGATTGTCTCAAGGTAGCGGCCGTAGGCTTCCTTCCAGTTCTTTCCCTTGAAATAAGGCCCGAAGTACGGGTCCGTGTCTTCAAGGTAGTGCACCGAGGCGATGATCTGGTCGAACTTGTGTTTCGAGAGAAGTTCTCTGGTCTGTTCGTGGTTCTTTTCGCCAAGACCAAGCTCTATTCCTTTGAATATCCTGAACTTTCTGGATGCGGCTTTCCCGAAGGCGCCGTCGGCGATGAGGCCGTTCACCCTGTCGATTTCCGTCTGTTGTGCTTTCACGTCGAATGCCTCGCTGACGATCGGCACGAACTCCTCCTTCATCTTTGGAACATAAAAATCGCAGTGGTCGGTGAAACATATTCCTCCGAACCCTTTTCCCGCTGCCGCCATGGCACTTTTTTCCACTGTTGTCCCCTCTCCGTCGAATGAGAATTGGCTATGATTGTGTGTGTCGAAAAACATAGGCACGAATATAGCATTTTTTCCTTAAATTTGTAAATTGTAATTTGCCTTAAAAGAATATGATCATGTTTACGTTTGGCTACAAATCTTCGTTCAGCAGCATCCTCAGGGCGCTGGCTGCCATAGGTATAGGTCTGGTGATGATTTTTGACAACGCGGCTTCGGTGACGGTTGTGAAGGTCATCGCGGCGTTCCTGCTTGCTTCGGGAATCGTATCGTTGGTTTATGGCTTCATCCGCAACAAGAGGGACGGAGTGCTTCCGTTGATGGCAGTGAACGCCGTGGTGGATTTGATTTTGGGCATCCTGTTGTTCCTCAACCCTGTCTGGGTGGCCGGATTCATCGTCACATTGATAGGAATCGCGCTGATTCTTTTCGGCGGCATCCAGTTGCTGGCGTTGGCCGGCACGCTTTCGCTTCTCGGTGCTGGATTCTCCACGCTGATTCTGTCGATCTGCGCCGTGATCGGAGGGGCATTCCTGCTCTTCAACCCGTTCGGCGAGAGGATCATGAGCATCTGCGCCGGAAGTTTTCTGGTGCTGTACGGAGTTTCGGAACTGATCTCCGCATGGCGTATACGCAAGGCCAAGGAGGCTTATGAGATCCGTTTCAGCACACCGGAAGATCCGCAATCTGACCAGGATGTGATCGAGACCTCAGGCCTTGATGATGCCAAGGAGGTGGACTATACTAAAGTAGACGAATAGGAATGATTCCTCAGGAAACGGTTCAGAAAATCCTCGACACCGCCAGGATTGAGGAGGTCATAGGCGACTTCGTGACTTTAAGAAAGCGCGGGGCCGACCTTTGGGCATGCTGTCCGTTTCATGGTGAGAAGACACCGTCCTTTCATGTTATTCCTGCGAAAGGGCAGTTCTATTGTTTCGGATGCCACAAGGGCGGGTCGGCTATCGGCTTCGTCATGGACTACGAGCACCTGTCCTACGTGGAGGCTTTGCGGTATCTTGCGAAAAAATACAACATCGAAATAGTCGAGAAAGAGGAGACCGCGGAGGACATAGCGAACCGCCAGCGGAACGAAAGCCTTCTGCTTGTCTCTGAATATGCCGGCAATTTCTTCAAGGAGCAGCTGAAGACTGCGGAAGGCCGGGCTGTGGGCCTTGAATATTTCCACTCCCGCGGGCTGGAAGACTCCACCATCGAGAAATACGGCCTCGGATGGGCGCCGTCGAGCCGCCACGCTCTCACTGATGCGGCCAAGGCGGCCGGGTACAAGGATGAATATCTTCTTGAGACAGGGCTGTGCGCCGCGTACGATTCGGACAATCAGCTGCACGACAGGTTCTTCGACCGTGTGGTGTTTCCGATTCATTCGGTGAGCGGAAGGGTCATCGCTTTCGGGGCAAGGACGTTGAAATCCAAAGAGCCGGGCAAGCCTTACGCTAAGTATGTCAATTCCAAGGAGTCCGACATTTATGTCAAGAACAAGTCGCTCTATGGCATCTGGTTCGCCAAGAACGAGATGGCCCGCAAGGACAAATGTTATCTGGTAGAGGGTTATCTGGATGTGCTTTCGATGCATCAGCTCGGGATCACCAACGTGGTGGCCTCCAGTGGAACGGCCTTGACAGAGGGGCAGATAGGCCTTATCAAGCGTTTCACGCAGAACGTCACGATCATGTACGACGGGGATTCTGCCGGAATCCATGCCGCTTTGAGGGGAATCGACATGTTCCTGCGTGAGGGAATGAATGTGAAGGTGGTGCTGATTCCTGACGGGGATGATCCGGATTCATATTCCAGAAAACATTCTTTGGCTGAGGTCGAGGAGTTCCTTGCCGGGGCGGAGATGGACTTCGTGGATTTCAAGTCCTCGCTGCTGATGAAGGACACTGCCAGGGATCCGCTCAAAAGGGCTGAGGTAATCAACGACATCGCTGACACAATCGCTGACATACCGGATGCCGTTAAGAGATCCGTCTATGTGGATTTCCTTAGTGACAAGTTTGAAATCCGGCGTGATATTCTGGACGAGAGGATAGGCGCCACGCGGTCCAAGAGGCTCATTGAGGAGAAAAAAGCCGCAGACCGTGAAAGGCGTCAGGTTCAGGCTGCATCAGTGGCTTCGACAGGTTCAGCCACCGATGCGGCTCCGGTGGCTGTGCCTGTCGAAGCCGCAGAAGAACCAGTCCGGCGTACCGGCCTGGATGCCTTGATAGACAACCGGATAATGGCCACCGCCGAGCGCGACCTGCTGAATTTCATCCTCACCTACGGGACCACCAAATTGGAGTTCCAGAGTGATTCGGATTTTTATTCCGGCTCGGACGAGGAGGCACTGACCGTGTTTGACTTCATCAGCCAGGCGTTGGAGGGGGATGATTCCAGATTTGCAAACACAGTCTTCAGGAAGGCATACGAGGCATATTCCAAAGACTATTATGAGGGATATTCACAGGAGGAGATTGTCAAGCATCTGATGGACGGGGAGGATAGGGATGTGGCCTATGTGGCCGCCCAATTGTCCACGGACGAGAGGTACGAACTGTCGGTAAAGCATCTGCGGCAGTCCATGATGTCAAAGGGGTCATGGCTGACGATTTATGTTCCAAAGGCTATTCTGGTCTTCCAGCAAAGCCGTATGGAGAACAAGGACAGCGAATTGAAGGAACAACTCCGGCAAGCACAGGCCGTTTCCGACGGAGACCGGGTGATGGAAATCATGCAGGAGATGCTGAAAGTGCAGAAAGCACTTAAAATGGTGAAAGTCAGATTGGGAAGAGAAAGATAATATTCATGAATATGGAAAAGAAATTCAAGAGAACACTTGTGACCTGTGCGTTGCCTTATGCCAACGGACCGGTCCACATCGGGCATCTGGCCGGGGTATATGTGCCGGCGGACATCTATGTCAGGTACCTCAGAATGAGGGGTGAGGATGTGCTTTATGTCTGCGGAAGCGATGAGCACGGAGTTCCGATTACCATCAAGGCCCGCAAGGAGGGTTGCACTCCTCAGGACATAGTTGACCGTTACCATAAGCTCATAAAGGACTCGTTCACGGGTCTGGGAATCAATTTCGACATCTATGGCCGCACGTCTTCGGAGGTGCACGAGAAGAACGCTTCGGAGTTCTTCCGCAAGTTGTACGATGAGGGTAAGTTCATCACAAAGGAATCTGAACAGTACTACGACCCCGAAGCCAAGCAGTTCCTCGCTGACCGTTACATCATGGGAACCTGTCCTAAGTGCGGCAATCCTGATGCCTACGGTGATCAATGCGAGAAGTGCGGCAGCACGTTGAGTCCGGAGGAACTGATCAATCCTAAGTCAAAGCTCAGCGGGGCCGAGCCGGTCAAGAAGAAGACCACTCACTGGTATCTTCCTCTGGATCAGTACGAACCATGGCTTCGTGAATGGATTCTGGAACAGCACAAGGAGTGGAGGAGCAACGTCTATGGCCAGTGCAAGAGCTGGATCGACGGCGGCCTGCAGCCACGCGCTGTGAGCCGTGACCTTGACTGGGGAGTGCCGGTTCCTGTCGAGGGAGCCGAGGGCAAGGTGCTCTATGTCTGGTTCGACGCTCCGATCGGGTATATTTCCAACACCCAGGAACTTCTTCCGCAGTCTTGGGAGAAGTGGTGGAAGAGCGAGGACACTCGCCTTGTGCATTTCATCGGCAAGGACAACATCGTGTTCCACTGCATCGTGTTCCCTTCGATGCTCAAGGCCTACGGGGACGGCTACATCCTTCCTGACAACGTGCCGGCCAACGAGTTCCTCAACCTTGAGGGCGACAAGATTTCCACGTCCCGCAACTGGGCCGTCTGGGCTCATGAGTATCTGGAGCAGTTCCCTGGCAAGCAGGATGTCATGAGGTACGTTCTCACTGCCAATGCTCCTGAGACTAAGGACAACGATTTCAGCTGGAAGGACTTCCAGACACGCAACAACAGTGAGTTGGTCGCCATATTCGGAAATTTTGTGAACCGCGCTGTTGTGCTGACTCACAAGTATTTCGATGGAAAGGTCCCTGCTCGCGGAGAACTTCAGGAAGTTGACAAGGCTGCACTTGGGGAGATTCCTGCGCTCAAGGCTTCGCTTGAGAGGAATCTTGACGGATTCCATTTCCGCGAGGCTCTGAAGGACGCCATGTCGATCGCCCGTGTGGGCAACAAGTATATTTCCGACACGGAGCCTTGGAAGGTCGCAAAGTCGGACATGGATCGTTGCGCCACCATCCTGAATGTCAGCCTGCAGATCTGCGCCGACCTTGCTGTGGCCTTCGAGCCATTCACTCCGTTCGCTGCCGAGAGGCTTCGCAAGATGCTCGGAGTCTGCCTCTGCGCCGGCATTGACCACCGTAATGGTGAGCAGGAGACCGCCAACACCTACAAGGAAGGCGAGTGCGCCGCTCTGCACACGGTGTCAGCCTCGGGCGTTGAACAGCAGCCGAATTGCCCTGGCTCCGGCAAATGCGTGTGCCTCGGCTGGGATGTTCTTGGCGATGAGAATATCCTTCCTGCCGGACATGAGATTGGCGCCGCAGAACTGTTGTTCGCCAAGATCGAGGATGAGGCCATCAATGCCCAGCTTGCACGTCTTGACACTATCCGTGCCGAGAGAGAGGCCGCGGAAAAGGCAGAGGCAGCAAAAAAGGTTATCCCTCAGAAGGCTGAATGCAGCTTCGAAGACTTTGAGAAGATGGACATCCGCACGGCCACCGTGCTTGCCGCCGAGCGTGTGCCTAAGACGGACAAACTGCTGAAACTCAGCATTGACACAGGAATCGACAAGAGGACGATTGTCTCCGGAATTGCTGAATATTACTCTCCGGAGGAGATGGTGGGCAGGCAGATATGCATCCTCGCCAACCTTCAGCCGAGGACAATCCGTGGGATTGAGTCCCGTGGAATGATCCTGATGGCGAAGCAGGGCGATGGAAAGATGAGGTTCATCACTCCGGCGGAAACCCTTAACAATGGTTCGATTGTAGGTTAATATATTCACATAATTAATAGTATGAAAGGATTTATTGCTTCATTTGCCGCGGCGGCCTTCGTTATGGGTTGCGCCCAGAGTCCGACTGTCACTAAATCGGGACTTGATCCAGAGAATTTCAGGGCTGAACGTGACGGCGCTCAGACCGCTTTGTATACTTTGACGAACAAGTCTGGAATGGAGGTTTGCATCACCAATTTTGGTGGCAGGATAGTCTCCGTGATGGTTCCTGACAAAAACGGAGACTACAAGGATGTGGTCCTTGGCTTCGACAAAGTTTCGGATTATTTCCCGGAGAACAACAAGACAGATTTCGGAGCTACCATCGGCCGTTACGCCAATCGTATTCATGGTGGAAAGTTTACTTTGGATGGCGTTGATTACCAGCTGCCTCAGAACAATTATGGGCATTGTCTGCACGGTGGGTCTGACGGGTGGCAGTACAAGGTCTACAATGTCTTGGAGGCAGATGCCTCACACCTTAAACTGGAAATCGTCTCTCCTGACGGGGACGCTAATTTTCCTGGCAAGGTGACCGCTGACGTGACCTTCACCCTCACCGAGGACAACGCAATCGACATCAGGTACTCAGCCACGACCGACGCTCCGACAATCATCAACATGACCAACCACTCGTACTTCAATCTGTCAGGAGATCCGGCTAACCATCAGATCACGGCCGATTCGCTGTACATCAACGCCTCGAACTACACTCCGGTGGATTCGACGTTCATGACCACCGGTGAGATCGCTTCCGTGGAGGGGACTCCGTTCGATTTCAGGAAGATGAAGCTTATCGGGGGTGACATCGATTCTGACAATGAGCAGGTCCGCAACGGCCATGGCTTCGACCACAACTGGGTTCTCGACACCAAGGGCGACGACACTGTCCTGGCCGCCGAGGTTTACTGCCCGGAGACAGGCATCGTGCTTAAGGAATATACCAACGAGCCCGGCGTGCAGGTTTATGCAGGCAACTTCCTTGACGGCTCCGTAACCGGCAAGAAAGGCGTAGTCTATGGCCACCGCACCGCCATCTGCCTTGAGTCCCAGAAGTACCCTGACACCCCGAACAAGCCTGAGTGGCCGTCAGCCGTCCTCCGTCCCGGAGAGACCTACACCAGCCACTGCGTCTTCGCTTTCAGTGTGAGGTAGTTTTAGGAATATTTTCGGATCCTGATGTGTTTTGGATCCATGAAGCTGGAGAGGACTCCGGTGACCTGCGTTTTGCACCCTGTCAGGGTTATGGTCGCCAGAGTCCTCTTCGGCTGTGTTAATTGTTCTTGCTTTGATTGTCGGGACTTTAGCAATCCACAAAATCTGGAATAGAGATTTAGAAGCTGTTTTGATTTG
>DCMG01000124.1 GCA_002321335.1 Bacteroidales bacterium UBA1628
GGCGACTACATAGAGTGTGACGGCATCCGGGGAAAGGTGGACAACATCACTTACCAGAGTACCCAGATTGAAGCTACGGACGGCAGCATCATGGCTTTCCCTAACAGCTCCTTGTTTGCCAAGAACTTCAAGAATCTGACCCGCAACAATTCCTACGAGTTCCTAGGTCTGCCTGTCGGGGTGGCCTACGGGACTGATGTGGAACAGACAAGGCAGGTGATTCTAAAGGCTCTCGCACCGCTCCGCCGCGCTGACAAGTTCGGACGTCCGGTGGTAGAGGAAAGCTATGGGATCCAAGTTGTGCTTAATGGGTTCGGTGACAGCAGTGTTGATCTGGTGGTCAAGCAGTATGTCCTAGTTGACCAGCGCGTGGGCTATATTGCCGTTGCCAATGAGCGGATTTACAACGCGTTGAACGAGTCCGGAATAGAGATACCGTTCCCTCAGCGCGACATCAACATCCGTCAGGTACCCTCTTCTGACGGCAAATAATTGTTAATGAATATGATAAGGTTAGCGGTTTTCGCCTCAGGAGGCGGTTCCAACTGCGAGAATATAATCAAGCATTTCAAAGACTCTGACAAGGTGGGCGTGGCTTTGGTTGTCGCTAACAAGGCCGGGATCCCGGCATTGGAGAAGGCTGAAAGGCTTGGCGTGCCGACACGGGTGCTTCCAAAGGCGGAGTTGAACCGGGAGGACATTGTCATGCCGCTGATGCGGGAATATTCAATAGACTTCATCGTGCTGGCCGGCTTCCTGCTGGTCATCCCGGATTTCCTGATTCATGAATATGACCGCAGGATGATCAACCTCCATCCAGCCCTGCTTCCGAAGTTCGGTGGGATGGGCATGTACGGTCATCATGTCCATGAGGCGGTCAAGGCAGCGGGTGAGACCGAGACCGGCATGACGGTCCATTGGGTCAGCGGCAAGGTTGATGGTGGGGATATCATAGCTCAGTTCCGAACCCCTGTAAGCCCCGATGACACCCCGGAAGACATCGCCGCCAAGGAGCACGCCCTTGAGATGGAGCACTTTCCTCAGGTCATCGAAGATGTCCTTCGCAAGACATTTTGCCCCCCAGTGCGATAACGCGCTTTGACGTAACATGAGTTGTATGCCTTGAATATTATGAAAAGTGTGCTTTTTGTCTGCCACGGCAACATTTGTCGAAGCCCGATGGCGGAGTATATAATGAAAGAAACAGTGAGGAAATCGGGGCTTGGAATGCCTAGAATAGATTCTGCGGCGGTATCTTATGAGGAGGAGGGGAACGACATCTACCCGCCGGCGAAACGGGTGCTGAATGCTCACGGAATCCCGTTCGGGAGACACAGCGCCCACAGGGTTACGGATTCGGAAGCTTCTGAATATGACCTTATTGTCATCATGGATTCTTCGAATAGACGGCTCCTCTCACGGATTATCAGCCCGATGAATATGTCAAAGGTCCACATGATAATGGAATATGCCGGGAAGCACTCTGATGTCTCCGATCCTTGGTACACCGGAGATTTCGAGAAGACCTACCGGGACATCACCGAAGGCTGCAAGGGACTGTTGGCTTCAATGATGAAAGACGAAAGCGGCAATAATCTATGAATATGTTGAATCAAGAACTTGTGCGGTACATTGAAGACGAGGTCATTCCGCGTTACGCCTCTTTTGACAAAGCCCACAGGGAGAATCATGTCCGCAAGGTGATCGAGGAGTCGATGAATATGTCCGCCTACTATGACGTGGACAGGAATGTCCTCTATGCCGCCGCTGCTTTCCACGACACTGGTCTCGTTGACGGCCGGGAAGTTCATCACCTGTCTTCAGGCCGAATCATCCGTGAGGATCCGAACTTGAGGAAATGGTTCACTCCCGAACAGATAGAGACGATAGCCCAGGCAGCCGAGGATCACCGTGCCTCAAACGGTAGCGAACCCAGAAGCATCTACGGTAAAATTGTCGCCGAGGCTGACCGGGACATAGAACCGATGAGAATCCTCCGACGCACCGTTCAGTTCGGTATGGAACATTACCCGGAATTGGACAAGGAAGGCCACTGGCAAAGGCTGCTTGACCATCTGGCCGAGAAATATGATTACGGTGGTTACATCAAACTTTATATTCCAGAATCCCGCAACGCCGCTGGCCTGCAGACGCTCCGTGACATAATCCACGACCCCATGCGTCTCCGGAATATATTTGAATCTCTTTTCAATGAGGAGAGGCTGGATAGAGTATGATGAAAGATTGGTATATTCGTGAAATAGTTGAAGAAGAAAAGATATGATACGCACATTGTTCTTCATAGGAGGAGGAAGTTTCATCGGAGGTATAGCAAGGTATTTGGTAAAAGTTGGCTGCGGCAAGTTGTTTCCAGCCGCCACTATGCCGCTTGGTACGCTTCTGGCCAATGTTGCCGGCTGTTTTCTTATCGGCTTGTTCTATGGAATCGCCTCACGTCACACCACAATGTCTCAGGACCTGCTTATGTTCCTGACTGTAGGCTTCTGCGGAGGCTTCACCACATTCTCGACCTTCATGAATGAGAATATGTCCATGCTTCAAGGCGGTGAGTTTTTCAGTTCGTTGTTTTACACACTGCTGAGCTTGGCCCTCGGCTTGGTATTCCTGTACCTTGGCGCTCTAGCCTCAAGGATTTTCTGATGTAGGACAAAAAAACAGGCTGGCCAGAAACCTGACCAGCCATATTCATGTAAGACTAATTGCCGATTAGAGCTGAGGACCAGCCTTTACGAGAGCCTTGCCGGCCCTGTTGGACTCGTACTTCTTGAAGTTCTTGATGAACCTTGCGGCGAGATCCTTTGCCTTCTCCTCCCACTGTGCAGGATCAGCGTAGGTGTCGCGAGGATCGAGGATGTGGGTGTCAACGCCCTCAAGCTTTGTAGGAACCACGAAGTTGAAGTAAGGAATGGTCTTGGTAGGAGCTGAATCGATGCTGTGATCGAGGATGGCGTCGATGATTCCACGGGTGTCACGGATGGATATTCTCTTGCCTGTTCCGTTCCAGCCGGTGTTCACGAGGTAAGCCTTGGCGCCGCTCTTCTTCATCTTCTTCACGAGCTCCTCGGCGTACTTTGTAGGGTGAAGCTCAAGGAATGCCTGTCCGAAGCAAGCTGAGAAGGTAGGGGTAGGCTCGGTGATTCCGCGCTCTGTTCCGGCCAGTTTTGCGGTGAAGCCTGAGAGGAAGTAGTACTTTGTCTGCTCAGGATCAAGGATTGAAACTGGAGGAAGAACACCGAAGGCGTCAGCTGAGAGGAAGATCACCTGCTTTGCCGCAGGACCTTGAGATTCAGGACGTACGATGTTGTTGATGTGATAGATAGGGTAGGAAACGCGGGTGTTCTCGGTAACGCTCTTGTCGTTGAAGTCGATCTTGCCGTTTGCGTCAACGGTGACGTTCTCAAGAAGGGCGTCGCGACGGATGGCGTTGTAGATGTCCGGTTCAGACTCCTTGTCGAGCTTGATGACCTTGGCGTAGCAGCCGCCTTCGAAGTTGAACACTCCCTTGTTGTCCCAGCCGTGCTCGTCGTCACCGATGAGCTTGCGCTTAGGGTCGGTTGAAAGGGTGGTCTTGCCGGTTCCGGAGAGACCGAAGAAGATAGCGGTGTTCTCACCGTTCATGTCAGTGTTGGCTGAGCAGTGCATTGCGGCGATGCCCTTGAGAGGGAGATAGTAGTTCATCATTGAGAACATACCCTTCTTCATCTCACCGCCGTACCAAGTGTTGAGGATAACCTGCTCCTTGCTTGTCACGTTGAAAGCGATGCAGGTGTCGCTGCGGAGACCGAGCTCCTCGTAGTTGGCCACCTTGGCCTTTGATGCGCAGTAAACAACGAAATCAGGCTCCTGGTCGAACTCTTCCTGGTTCTTCGGACGGATGAACATGTTGGTCACGAAGTGAGCCTGCCATGCAACCTCCATGATGAAGCGGACCTTCATGCGGGTGTCCTTGTGGGTTCCGCAGAAACCATCGACAACGAAAAGCCTCTTTCCGGAAAGCTCCTGCTGAGCGGTCTTCCTCACAACCTTCCAAACCTTCTCTGACATCGGGTGGTTGTCGTTAGGATACTCAGGAGTGTTCCACCATACGGTGTCCTTGGAGTTCTTGTCCATAACGATGTACTTGTCCTTAGGAGAACGTCCGGTGTAGATACCTGTCATGACGTTGATAGCGCCAAGCTCGGTAACCTGACCTTTCTCGTAGCCTTCAAGCTCAGGCTTTGTCTCCTCGTTGTAGAGAACCTCGTAAGTCGGATTGTAAAGGACTTCCTTCACATTCTTGATTCCGTACTTGCTTAAATCCATCTTAGGCATAGTAAAATGTGTTTTTATAAAGTTAAACTTATTCTTAAGCAGTCCTGAAATAACTTGCGCCAACATTGGCGCCGCAAATTATCTCGCGCTTGTCCAAAGCGCCGCAAATTTAAGGAATTTTTATCCATTACTCAAATGAGTAATCGATTAATTTCGTACATTTGCTTTCGCCGGCGTGCTTCACTGCAAATAGTTTGCCAGTGGAATACGCAAATTGTTGTGATAAAACGGTTTAACAATAGTCATGAATATGTCACCGTCAGAAGTGTTGAAAGAATATTGGGGCTACGATGGCTTCCGCCCGATGCAGGAGGAGATCATCACGGCCGCATTGGAGGGAAAGGATGTGCTGGCCATCATGCCGACGGGCGGTGGCAAGTCGATTTGTTTTCAGGTACCTGGCCTGATTAAGGACGGGATCACTCTGGTCGTGACTCCGCTTATAGCCCTGATGAAGGATCAGGTGCAGAACCTGAACGACAGGGGAGTTCGGGCTCTGGCGATCCATGCCGGGATGAGCCGCCACGAGGTGGATTTGGCTTTGAACAATGCCGCCTATGGGGATTACAAGTTTCTATATCTGTCCCCGGAAAGGCTCGGTACCCAATTGTTTCAGTCTTACATTGAAGTGTTGGACGTCAGCTTCATCGTGATTGACGAGGCTCACTGCATCTCTCAATGGGGCTACGATTTCCGGCCTGACTACCTGAAAATAGGCCAGCTGAGGGAACGGATCGACACCCCTGTCATCGCTCTTACCGCCACAGCCACTCCGACTGTGGCGCAGGACATCATGGAGCGTCTCGGCTTCAAGGAGAAACTGTTGCTCAAAAGCGGTTTCGAGAGACCAAACCTTAGTTATATTGTCCGTAAGGTTGAGGACAAATATTCCCAGATACTGAACATCTGCAACGGGGTGCCTGGGACAGGGATTGTCTACGCCCGCAATCGGCGCAAATGCGAGGAACTTTCGGCCTTCCTTCAGGCTCAGGGAGTCTCCGCGTCGTTCTACCACGCCGGTCTTGGCGGGCAGACCAGGGCGGAGCGTCAGGCGGCATGGAAGAGCGGGTCGATCCGGGTGATGGTCTGCACCAACGCCTTCGGCATGGGCATCGACAAGCCTGACGTGCGTTTCGTGGTGCATTATGACCTTCCGGAGAGTCCTGAGGCGTACTTCCAGGAGGCCGGGCGGGCGGGGCGCGACGGAAAACGCTCGTTCGCCGTGCAGCTTTGGAACGGAGTCGATGTGCGGAGGGCGAAGCAGATTGAGGAGGTCTCTTTCCCTTCACTTGAATATATTGAGGACATCTACCAGAAACTTCACATGTTCTTTGAGATTCCGTACGACACCGGAATAGGGAGGCAATTGAAGTTCAAGATCGAGGATTTCTGCAAGCGGTTCGGCCTTCAGCGTGCTTCGGCGTTCTATGCGCTCAAATACCTTGAGCGGACGGATCATCTGACTTATTCAGAGGAGGTTGACATCCCGACGAAGGTGCGTATCAATGTGGACCGGAAGGCTCTGTATGACATTGAGTTGGCCAATCAGGGGCAGGCCGCGGCGCTGGAGGCGCTGATGCGGAGCTACACGGGCATATTCTCTTTCCTTCAGCAGATCGACGAGGAATATGTCGCCCGCCGCGCTGGTCAGACCGTCCCGCAACTCCGGCAGTCACTCTACGGTCTGTCGTTGGCTCACGTCATCAGCTATGTGCCGACCGACCACTCGGATGTGGTTGTCCTTCACCACGACCGCCTCCGTCCAGGCAACGTCAACCTGATGCCGTCCCGCTATGCGATGCTGAAAGAGACTTCGCACGAGCGTAGCGCCGCGATGCTTGAATATGTCAGCGAGACCACCGAGTGCCGTTCCCGTTATCTACTCCGCTATTTCGGCCAGACCGAGACCACAGACTGCGGCACCTGCGACATTTGCCGCGCCCGCCGCGCCTCTGCCCCGGTCCCTGAGTCTGTGGTTCGGCAGGGCTCACCGACCTCTCCAGTCCCTGATTCAAAACTTTCTCCGGCCCCTGAGCATGCCGAAGGGCCGGTTGCTTCGGCAGACTCAGTTGCTTCGGCAGACTCAGTTGCTTCGGCAGGCTCAGCAACCGTCCCGGCCCGCACCCTTCAACAGATGACCCGGCAAAAATTGATTGAATATATTGATGGAAAAGATGGAGAATATTCCCTCGAAGAGATCGTCTCCGAGTTCGACAACCCCTCGAAGACATATTCCCCCGACTACCTTGACATCCTCCGCCACCTCATCGACAACGGGGATGTCCCGATGTATAAGTGATTATTCTATGACTAGGCCGTCGTAGGCGGGGCGGACGATTGAATGGATGCCACGGTCGCGGCAAAGGGCTTCGAGATCTTTGCTGAACTGGTTGTGGCGAGGGAATGTGTGGGAGAGGTGGGTGAGCCAGGTGTGCTCGGCACCGATGCGGTCGGCGATCTCAAGGGCTTCGTCAAGACTGAAATGCGAATGGTGCTTCTTGTAGCCTACCGTGTTGAGGGTCACGTGCTTGAGACCATGCAACTTCTCAAATTCGCTTTCGGGAATGAAACTCATGTCCGTGATGTAGGCGATGTCCCCGAAACGGAAGCCAAGCACGGGTAACTTGTCGTGAAGGCCTCGGATCGGGACAATCTCCACGCCTCCTGTCGAGGTGGCCATCGATGCCGGATCCGCCTTGTCGATGATGTCCTCCAATTTGTTTCCGCTCGGAATCAGCGTTCCGTCTGGCTTCCTGTAGTGGTAGCCGACATCATGTACCCAGACAAGTTCCATGTCCTTGGCGTTCGGATAGACCAGAAACGGATTATCGTCGATCACATGGAGGTGCCATTCCGGGGCTCCCGGGTATTTCGGGAAGGCGAAGACGTAGGGATATTCCTTGATAAGGTCATCGAGGACGTTCCGCTCGCAGTAGATCTCCGCGGCGCGCTTGTCGATGTAGTTGAGCGAACGCACGTCGTCAAGGCCTCCGGTGTGGTCCTTGTGATTGTGGGTCAGCAGGATGGCATCCAAGTGGCACAGGTCGTGGGCGAGCATCTGCATCCTGAAATCCGGCCCGGCATCCACAAGAATGTTCAGCCCGCCATATTCAACGAACACAGAGGAGCGGAACCGTTTGTCCTTAGCGTCCGGGGATTTGCACACATCGCATTTGCAGCCGATGATCGGAACCCCTTGCGAGGTGCCGGTGCCCAAGAATGTAAGCCTTGCCTTGTCCATGATATTCGTAAATTATAGTTTTTGTTTTTGCAAATGTCTGAAATTGAGATTGTTTGCGAGCTTCTAAACCATGCCTGATGCCTCGGAACGAATGTCAGATCGTGATGTCCTCCACCATATTCACAAGCCCAGGGTCGTAAGGCCTCTCGACGCGGATGTAGTTGCTAGTGTACCCGCCCATCAGCCCGTCCTTGACGTCCGATTCCCACAGCACCTGCGAGCGCCTGCCACGGTTCTTCGCCACAAATTCTGAATGAAGTTCGCTGCAAAGGGACTCCAGCCTCGCCACCCGCTCCGTCTTCAAGGAATCTTTGACCTGATCCTTCCAACCGGCGGCCACTGTGCCAGGGCGGCGGGAATATGGAAACACATGGATGAACGCCGGCCTGATGCGGTCCTTAAGGAATGAATATGTCTCCTCGAAGAGTTCGTCCGTCTCTCCCGGAAGCCCTGCGATGACATCTATGCCGAAGAACACGAACGGTTTTGTGGAGTCCTCAGGTCGTGGATCCATCACGGATCGGATGTAGTCTATCCTGTCAGCGAAGAACTCCGTCGTGTAGCGGCGGCCGATCCTTTTCAGAATCGTGTCCGACCCTGACTGTAAAGGAATATGAAAGTGTGGCTGGAACTTTGTGCCGGAGGCTATCCAGTCGATGATGTCTTCGGTGATGAGGTTCGGCTCGATTGAGGAGATCCGGTAACGTTCGATTCCTTCGACATCGTTCAGGCGCTTCAGCAAGTCGAGGAAGCTTTCGCCTGTGCTCCTACCGAAATCCCCAGTGTTGACCCCCGTGATGACAATCTCCTTGATTCCGGACTCTGCTATCTTCCGGGCCTGCTCCAGTACCTCCGAAATCGGTATATTCCTGGAATTTCCCCTCGCGTAAGGCACTGTGCAGTAGGCGCAGAAGTTGTTGCATCCGTCCTGCACCTTGAGGAACGACCTCGTCCTTTCCTCCGATGAGAACGCCGCCATCGTCTCCTTCGAGATCTCTTTGTACTCCGCCGCGCTCATCGGTTTCCTATCTTTCGGTCCCTGAGCTTGTCGAAGGTCCGTGATTGCATCTGAAACAGTCGCTTCGACAGGCTCAGCGACCGAACGTGATGGCTCACTGGCAGCGTCCTTCTTACGAAGAAGCGCCATTGTCTCGGGAACGACACGTGACTTCTCCTTGGCTCCGAATACAAGTGTCACTCCATCAATGGCTTGAAGGTCCTTGCGGCGGAGCTCGGCGTAACAGCCTGTCACGATGATCCTTGCCTCAGGCGAAGTGCGGTGCATCTTCCTGATCACATTCCGGCACTTCTTTTCAGCCCTCTCTGTTACCGAACAAGTGTTGATAAGGTAGACGTCAGCCTTGTCTTCCCACGGAACGACAGTGAGGCCGTTCGCAGCGAACCCTCTCTCGTAAGTAGAAGTCTCGGCGTAGTTCAGCTTGCAGCCGAGTGTAAGAAACGCTATAGTCATCCTAAAACTTCCAGATTGGTTCTCCGTACATCACAGTCACTCTGGACCATTCACAAGGTCCGTTCACTGGCGGGTTCTTCTTGGAAACTCTGACTTTCAGAAAGAGAATATCATCGAATTCCTTGCGGATTGCATCCAGAATTCTTCCAGCCACGTTTTCCAGCAGGTTGGAAGGAATGGCCATCTGTTCCGCAATGATATCGTAGATTCTGCCGTAGTCAATGGTGTTGCCAAGGTCATCTGTCTTTACCGCCTTTTTCAGTTCGGTCTCGGCATGAAAATCCACAGTGAAAGTATTACCTTCCCTGCGTTCTTTCTCCAGACACCCGTGGTAGGCGTGGAACTCCATGCCATCAAGTTCTATTATCCCGTCGTAGCTCATGTTCAAATCATATTCTTGTGCGAAGTTAGACAAAAATCCTTGAAATATGGCAGTTTGGACACAATTCCCCTGCTGCTATATTCAAAATGAATTCGTAACTTTGTCTTCTATGGCAAAAGGCAAACTTTATCTGATTCCGTCTCCTCTTGGGGAATATGATCCCTCGGAGGTAATCCCTGCACCGGTGCTTGAGCGTTTGAAAGGCATTCGTAAATATGTGGTCGAGGAGGTGCGCACCGTGCGTCGTTATTTGTCCGCCGCAGGGCTTAAAGGGCACATCGGCGAATTGGAACTCAAGGAATTGAACGAACACACCAAGCCGGTTGAGGTCGAGGCGTTGATGTCGATGTTTTCGGATCCGGACGGATCCCCTACCGATGTAGGGCTGATTTCCGAAGCCGGATTGCCGGCGGTTGCAGATCCGGGGGCGCAGCTTGTCGCGCTCTGTCATATTCATGGAATACAGGTCGTGCCGATGGTCGGCCCGTCATCGCTGATGCTCGCGCTGATGGGATCCGGGCTTAACGGCCAGAGTTTCGCGTTCTGCGGCTACCTGCCGGCCAAGACAGACGAGCGCCGCAAGGCTATCCGCGAGATTGAGAGAAGATCATCGCAATTGAACCAGACGGAGATATTCATAGAGACACCGTATCGCAATGACTCGATGATGGCTGACTTGCTGGCGGCTCTTCAGCCAAAGACGCACCTTTGCATAGCCGCCGACATCACGCTTCCCGGCGAGACAATCCTGACGAAGACAGTGAGGGAATGGCAGAGGAAGGGCTTCCAGATCGGAAAGCGTCCGTGTGTGTTTCTGATACTAGCATGATTAATTGACATAATGATAACTAAAATGAGAAAAACAATCGCTTTCGTTTTGCTCGTGGCTTTGTTTGCCGCTCCGTCAGTGGCCAAGGTCAAGGCTCCCAAGGATGAAAAGGTCAAGAATGTCATTCTTATCATAGGTGACGGAATGGGACTTGGGGCCACGGCCTCATGGATGATCGACCAGAACTATGGACCTACCTGTTTCGACAGAGCCCAGTACGCAGCTGTTGTGAAGACATATTCAGCAAACAGCAGGACTACGGATTCCGCGGCGGCGGCCACAGCCATCGCCACCGGTCACAAGACCAACAACAGCATGCTCGGAATGTTGCCTGATGGATCCAAGCCTGCCAGCATTGCCGAACTGGCGAAGGATAAAGGCCTTTCAACGGGAATCGTGGTCACATCCTTTGTCGTGGACGCCACTCCCGGTGGATTCTATGCCCACGTCAAGAACCGCCAGGACAGAAAGGACATTGTGGAGGATCTGATCAGGTTCAGACCTGATGTCGTGGTAGGCGCCGGCAGAAGATATTTCACATCTAAAAAGTACACTGAAGAGAATTTGCTCGACAAGGCCGTGAGCGAAGGCTTTACATACGTGAAGACTCCAGAGGAGTTCTATTCCGCCTGGACAACCCCGGTCCTCGGACTTTTTAATGAGGACAAACAGGTAGACGAGGCTGAGATCAATTCTGATCTTCTGACGGATTTGACCTGGCACACGCTTGAGATTCTGGAAAAGAACAAGAAAGGTTTCTTCGCCATGATCGAAGGCTCTCACATCGATCATGCGGCACATGCCAACAACACAGATGAGGTGCTTTGGTGGATGGAGGAGTTTGACAAACTGGTCAACTCGGCGTTTGACTATGCGGACACCCACAAAGGGACCCTTGTCATAGTGACAGCCGACCATGAGACCGGTGGCATCGCCCTTGTTCCCGGCAGCAAGGATTTCACGAAAGGTGAGAGCGGACTTGAGATAAAATATTCGGCTACAAGCCATACGGCATCTCCTGTCATTCTTTATGCGTACGGAGCTTCTTCCTGGAAGTTCAGCGGGGTGATGGAGAACACCGATATATTCAAAAGGATGAAGAGTGTGCTTATCGACAAATAGTTGCATCTTGCAAACTTATGAAAAGGACTTTTGTGACACTTGCGACGCTGATGGCAATTGTGCCGTCGGCGTTAGCCGCATCCGGACCAAAGGACATCATCCCGGCTCCGGTCAAGTATGAAACCTTCAATGAGGAATATTCACCCAAGGCAGATGGAAGTGACGTGCGCATACATCTTGGGGACAAGCGATTCCGCAAGGAAATCAATGCGTTGGACTTGCCGGACTTTGCTCGTGACGAGGCTTACAGACTGGTGGTCGGCAGGAAGGGGATAGAGATATATGCCCTTTCTGAGACTGGTGTGTACCGTGCCAAGACAAGCCTCAGGATGATGCTGGATTCGGATTCCACGCTGACAGTCTGCGGCATTCTGGATTACCCTCGGTTCCGTCACAGAGGGCTGATGCTGGACATCTCCAGAAACTTCCGTGACAAGGCTTTCATAATGAAACAGTTGGATGCCATGTCGGCTGTAAAGATGAGCACCCTGCACCTGCATCTTACCGATGACGCCGGGTGGAGGATCCAGATAGACGCGTATCCTGAATTGACCCGTAAGGCTGCTTGGAGGGTCGGAAGAAACTTCGAGGAATGGAGGGAACTCGGCCGTCAATATTCAGAAGAGGGCTCTCCTCTGGCCTCAGGAGGCTACCTGACCAAGGCTGATGTCAAGGAGATAGTTGAATATGCGGCCGCGAGACACATCAACATTATCCCTGAAATCGAGCTGCCTGGCCATTCCGGAGAGGTTCTGGCCGCTTATCCGGAGTTGACCTGCCTATCTTCTGATGGCAACGGGCATCAGATCTCCGGAGACCTGTGCCCCGGCAAGGACAAGACTTTCGAGATGTTCGAGACCATCCTTGGCGAAGTGATCGAGATGTTCCCTTATGAATATGTCCACATCGGCGGCGACGAGGCATCGAAACGTGCTTGGAAGGAGTGCCCGGACTGTCGTCACAGGATGGAGACCGAACATCTTAAGGATGTTGATGAACTGCAAAGCTACCTGGTGAACAGGATCACAAGGTTCTTGGAGTCCAAGGGCAGACGGGCCATAGGCTGGGACGAGATTCTTGACGGTGGTCTGGCCGAAGGAGCAGCCGTGATGTCCTGGAGAGGCACACAAGGCGGCGTCACCGCTGCAAGCATGGGGCACGATGTGATCATGTCACCGGGAGACTATTGCTACTTCGATTCCAGTCAGGACGCTCCGTTCTCGCAGCCGAAATCTTTCAGCGGCTACCGCCCGTTGGAGCAGGTCTATTCTTTCGAACCGACCGAAGGCATCGCTGATGAATATGTCCGACATCTTCTCGGCCTTCAGGCCAATCTTTGGTCTGAGTTTGTGCCGACAGGGGAGTATATGGAGTACCTGCTTTATCCGCGCGCGTTCGCCATCGCCGAGATTGGCTGGAGTCCGGCCGACAGCAAGGACTACTCTCGTTTCAGGGAGAATGCCGTTCGATTGGCAGAGAAACTTCGCTCAAAGGGTTACAACACTTTTGATTTGACAAACGAAATCGGTCCGAGACCTGAGTCGCTCAAACCTCTTGAGCACCTTGCCGCCGGAGCGAAAATCACCTATGACGGTCAGAAATATTCAGGTGGCTATCCCGCAGGTGGAGACAGCGCCCTTGTTGACGGAAAACTCGGCGGTTGGTTCTATAAGGATAATCGTTGGCAGGGTTTCCTATGCGATGTGGATGTCACAATAGACCTCGGTACCGTCAAGGACATTCATTATGTCGGCGCGACATTCCTTTCGCACACCTCCGCCGAGGTTGGCTTCCCGGTAAGGACCGAGGCGAGCTTCTCCGAGGATGGCAAGACATATTCAGATCCTGTCGTCTGTATCCTTCAGGTCCCGGACAACGATTCCTGCGCCCTTTTGAACACTATGGGCACTGTGGTCAACGCAAAGGCCCGTTACATTAAGTACAGGGCTATACGTGACGATGTGAGCAAGAACCGCAACCACGCCTTCATATTCATCGACGAGATTGTGGTTAATTAAAGTTTTTGAATATTTCAATGCAAGATTTCAGAGCGGCGGGATTATGTTATACATAGCCCCGCTGCTTTATTTAGACTTAAACTACTCTTTGCAGAGCATTATCTGCTGGATGAGGTGATCCGTTGACTGCATTCCAAGCGAGCCGATACGGCCGAGATTCCTGATGGTTTTCTCGATGTCCCTGTCGATGATTCCGTCGGTTTCCTTGATGCAGGTCCCTCTCAGAGCCAGTACACATGACTGGACGGCGCAGGCCACTCCGGAGGCCACTTTCATCGCGCATCCGACCTTGGCACCGTCACAGACCATTCCGGTGATGTTGCCGATCATATTCTTTATTGCCGAACAGACCTGCTCGTAGCTTCCTCCACGGAGGAACACGATTCCGCAGGCAGAACCGGTCGAGGCGATCACGCAGCCGCAAAGGGCTGACAGCTTTCCAAGATAACCTTTGATATGGATTGCTGTCAAATTACTGAGAATCAAGGCTCTGGCAAGCCGCTCGTCATCGACATCGTATTTCAGCGCATAGGCTATCACAGGCATGCTCACGGTGATACCCTGGTTCCCGCTGCCGGAGTTGCTCATCGCCGGGAGTTTGCATCCGGCCATCCTTGCATCCGAGGCTGCTGCCGTCATCCCCATCGCGAAGCTGATGAAATCGTCTCCGAAGACCTCCTGCTGATTTTCACGGATGGCCTTGCCGACATTGAGACCGTAGTCGCCGTTCAGGCCTTCACGGGCGAGAGCGAGATTCAGATCCCTGTCCGCCAGAATGAAATTGATGTCCTCGAATGCGGCGCTTTGGGCGAACGAATATATTTCCTTGACAGTCAGGTTGTAATCCAACGTACACTTTACAGGTGTTGTTTCCCCGTCACTGCCTTTCCTGAAGTCAGCGACGGTGGAATCAAATCCTGTCTCCACAATCCTGTCGTGATCGTCCTCGATGACCGCCCAAGACTTGTGCCCGACAGATGTCACAGCGACCTTGACATAAAGAATCTTCGGACTGTCTGAGACCTTGATTCGCACCTTGCCATTGTCAACCAGTCCTTTGGCGGCTTTCACATCCTTGTCTGTCAGGTCTTTAAGAACCTCGAGACCGTACTCGCTCCTTCCGCAGACCGCTCCGAGCGCCGAGGCTATGTAGAGGCCGACCATTCCGGTTCCAGGGATTCCGACCCCCATGCCGTTCTTAAGAATATTCCCGCTGACATCCACGTCAAGTTCATATTCAGAGAGTGCGGGGACTTCTGTTTTCAGGATTTCCATGGCTTTGGCGGCGGCAAGCGCGACGGCAATCGGTTCTGTGCAGCCTAACGCCGGCTTGACTTCCTTGTGCAGGAGTTCGATGAGTTCGGCTTCTCTTGGATTCATAATTGGCTATTTGTCAAGAAATTTCATTATGTCCTTAATTAGTGATACTGTGCATGGCTCACCTTTTATGACCTCGATCGGGAAGCCTATGCAGACAGTTCTGTAGCCTTCTCCCTCGAAACAGGTTCCGGCTGAGATCTCAGTGTCGCTGTAGCGCAGGAATGACAGGGCCTTGTCCGATGCCGGCACGATTCCATCCGGAGTCTCTACGCAGTAAATGAACGGGTTGCGATCTTTATGAAACTGAATTTCCAGTGTGCCTATGGTGATGGCCCCGTTATTCTTCGCTTTCACAGTAGCATTCCGGCTGGCGTAGTTGGTCATCCACCTGTAGCCGAGGGTTTTCTCCACGAATTCCTTGGTCAAAGCGGTGTAGACGCTGTCCTTGTGTACGGGGTAGATTCCGTCCCAGATGTCTGTGCCGATGTTCGCTCCTGAGACGAGCACGTTCCCGCCATCAGCGGTGTAGCGCTTGATAGCCTGCTGCAGATCGGTAGGAAACACCTGGAATCTGTCAGGAACCTTTCCGGTGCCGACAACAGTGGTTATCTGCTTCCCGCAGATGAGATCCAGAGCCACATCGCTTTGTGCCAAAGTCCTGTCTGTCGAGAATGCCGCCACGCTTGACGAGTGGAACGCATAACCGGCAGCCATCAGAGCCTTGCCGTGAATCCCGCAATAGTCGAACGTGTTGCCGGCGAAGACTTTTCCGGCCTCATCGGTCCATGCGGCTCCGAATCCCGGGTTGTCGTCATCCAGCCAAGGCAGTTCGCGGCGGAACTGGTACTGAGGGCCTATGAAATTGATTTCCCTTACGTATGGTACACCAGCGTCAAGGTCTGCGTTGAATCCGGCATATTCAGGAGAATCGAACCAAGCCGGCGCGGAGACTCTGGTGAAGTTGTTGACAATCAAGACACTCTTGCCGTTGCCTGATTCAGGGATACCGACGCTGAGGGTCTCGGAAGGAAAACTCTTGCCACCATCGTTGAATGCTGTTACGCGGTAGCTGTAGATGTGTCCCGGTGTGATGGAGACTTCAGTCGTGATTTCGTTTCCGGAGATTTTGACGCCATCCAGAACACGGCCGCTGTCAAACGCTCCATCATCTATTCTTGTCTGAAGAATATATCCTGTAGGGGTTGCCGTAGCCTCAAGAGAATCAACAGTGGCTTTCCAGCTCAGCCTCACAGAACCGGAATCCGTGAATGAAGATGCGAAGGAATTGACCGGAAGCGGCTGGACGGCATATTCGCACCCATAGCGCGCGCTAAGGTATTTCAGCATGCCCTTGTAGACAGCGCGGCTGACCGTGAAACGGAACGAAGGATCAAGCCCGAATTTCATGTCGGCGAAATTCTGGTGGGAAAGAAGCTCAAGCAGCATCGCAGGAACAGTGGCCGTGCGCGATTCGCTGTAAGAACGGTCCCACAGGCCTCTTCTGCTCCATTCCGGATTGAACTTCCTGCGGATGTCGTTCACGATTTCTGTCTGTACGAAGTCTGCGTACATTCTCTGCTGAAGCCTGTCCTCCCCGTTGGCGAACTTGTCGCTGCCGTCACACATCAAGGTGTAGATGGAAAGTGTGCCGATGATCGAGTCGTCAGGCGTGGTTCCGGCGTCTGTGTGGAATGCGAACGAGAGGTCTACAGGAATATTCAGACCCTCCGCTTTGGGATTGGTCCTTGACCCGCCGGACATCCAGCCTACCCACGCTCCACGGTCGCCATAGTCGGACGTGTAGTCGTTGTCGTATTTGCTCAGGATTGTGGAATCAACTCCGGCCCATTGCATCCAGTAGAGCGCCCCTTCCGTGAAAGACGGCATTCCGGAGGTGGAATATTCATTGATTGGTTGACTTTTAATGCCTCTTGCGATTTTGCCCATTCCACCGCCAAAACGCACCGCGTCGGCCGTGATGACGGCATTCCTCGCCACATTGTAGCCTTCAGGAACACTGTTGTCAAGAATCACGCATCCATCAGAACCCTTGTCGAACTCGAATGTCCCCAGGTAGATCCAAGTGCCTCCTCCCATTTTTTGGTTGACGATGAACTCACTCTCGCCGCCCAGATGCCTGACAGTGTAATGGGCGCATGGAGTGCTGTGCGGCAGACTCTTGTAGGAAATGTAGACTGAATATTCCCCACGCTCGGGAATGTCAGGAATCCAGCGCGCCTCTGCCGCCTTGTCTTTCCTATGCTCCGCACACTCGGCTTGGCGGGCGGTTCCCATCAGGAACGGATTCTCCAGTGACGAATATGCAGCCCTCGCATCCGCGAATCCCACTCCTGCATCAGACCAAGTGCCAGTCTCTGAATATCTTCCCTCGATTCTTACACCTTCTCCCCGTCCTTCCTCGAATGCCGGGTCATTGTCCGCGATGACCTCATTGGTCTGAGGATCCCTCTCGCGCGGAGTCATCACGTAGGCTCCTGCGTTCTCCAACATCGGAATAAGGAACGGAAGCACATAACTCTGTGTGTACATGTCCTCGACGGTCTGGAACATCGGAGCCCGCTGCCATTCCCAGCGGTCAGTCTTCTCCTCGAAGTAACGTCCGTGGCTTTGCCAGAGCGCTATGTTGCGTCCTGCAAGCCCTTTTGTGAAGTCAGGATTCCCGACCGGGGTCACAAACGGATGGACATTGCGAAAGTCTTTTGTCCTGAATTTGTTATCAACAGACGATCCGTCGTTGTTTACCTGCGGCATGACATAGGATTCCAGCCTGTTCTTCCCTATGAACAGATTCCCGATACCGTACTTTGAACAAGCTTCCGGCATCAGATCGGCAAGCGTTTTCCTTAGCCATTCCACATCATTTGTCCTCCAAGGGAAATCTCCCATTGCCGGAGTGAAATAGAAGTCCAGTGAATAGCCCCTTCTCACCACTTTGTTGGCCTTTACGACAGCAGATACCCCTGTCCTTTCCACAATCAACGTCTGAATAGAATCGACCGCATCCTTGAAGTCCTTGGCAGTTTGAGCTTTGAGACCGACGGTTGACGACAGGATGACGGCAAATATGGTTATTAGTCTTTTGATCATATCTGTGAGTTTATTTCTTGACCATCAGCAATTCCGCCAGCAATGTGAGCAGCGATGCACTTGCAAGGGCGGTGAAATCAGCCATAAAATCCATCGGATCCCCGCTCCTGTAGGTGGTGAATGATTGTCCGATTTCCGTTCCGGCCGCCACGGCGCATCCTATGACAAGGATGATGGCCACGGCAAGGATAATCCTCCAAACATTCTTGCTTTTCGGACGGAACGACGCATAGCAGAGGATCGGGAACGGGAAGAACATTATGAAATGGATGACCTTGTCCATCGGGATTCCCCACAGGTTGTCCTGTCCTATCTGGGGCAGATCGTTGAAATGTCCGAAGCAGCAGTATGCCACTGCGCAAAGGTACAGTATGAACAGTAGTATGGCCGGAATTCGTTTCTTGTTCATATTCATCGGTTTATCTCAGAATCAATTCTCCGAAGAATTCGGGTCTGTGAAAATCCGGTTTAGGAGTCTTAATCGGGTTCCAACTCAGGAAATGCGGGTGTGCCGTAAGGTCTCCGCATTTGTAGAAATTGCCGCGAAGGCTGACCGGCAGGTTATCTCTGTCGATTCCTATCAACTCGAACGGAATCAGCATCGCGACAGTCCAGCTGAAGATCCTGTCATTGATGTTTACGGCCTTGCGCTCCAATGAACTGTGTCTGATGACACTTGCCAGAAGATCCTGGCGAATGAGGGTCTTGTTGATCCGGCTTGTCCTTTTTGAAGCCAGCAGGGATCCGATGCAGGTCAATTCGAAATTGTAGTACGTTCCGTCGTACGGATCAGTGACGAAGAACTCACAGCAGCTGTCTTCCCAGCTGTTTCCGTTGTCTTCAAGGGCCGTGGCTCGGAGATCAAGTCCGCGCACATGAAACATCACCGCAAGATGGGTTCTGGTACGTGCTATAGATCCGTTGCAGTCAGGAGTGTACGGAGCGTCCTTTGGCCAGTTGCATTCGCAGACGGCGAATTTTGACGCACCCTTCTCCATCGCAAGATCAAGTTCTTGCATATTCATCATCTCCAGCCCTTCCAACAGAGGGACCCTGATTTGTCTGACAACGTTTTTCATTTCCTTCCGTGAATATATTCATTCAGGCTAGAGCGCCTGCATGTCGTTGAGTTTCTTGTAATAGCCGTTCAGCGCCAACAGCTCGTCGTGCTTTCCGCGCTCCACGATGTGACCCTCGTCCATGACGATGATTTCGTCAGCGTTGCGGATCGTCGAAAGCCTGTGGGCTATCGCAATCGTGGTCCTCGTGGACATCAGACGGTCCAGAGCCTCCTGCACGATCTTCTCGGATTCTGTGTCAAGGGAAGCGGTGGCTTCGTCCAGAATAAGGATAGGAGGGTTTTTCAGGATCGCGCGGGCTATGCTGATCCTCTGGCGTTGTCCACCGGAGAGTTTCACGCCTCTGTCTCCGATGTTGAAATAGTAGCCGCCTTCCTTCTCCATGATGAAGTCATGGGCGTTGGCGATCTTCGCCGCCTCGATCACGCTTTCCATAGTGGCGTTCTCAACTCCGAAGGCTATGTTGTTGAATATCGTGTCGTTGAACAGGATGGATTCCTGATTCACATTTCCGATGAGACTTCTCAGATCGGCTATTCTGACATCCTTGATGTTGATGCCGTCAATCGTGATGGATCCGCCGGTCGGATCATAGAATCTCGGAATCAGATCCACAAGAGTGGACTTTCCGGCTCCCGAAGCGCCCACGATGGCGATTGTCTTACCCTTAGGAATGTCCAGACTCACATCGTCAAGGATCATCCTGTGCCCGTCCGGGTAGCGGAAATTCACGTGGTCGAATGAGAGCTTGTCATTGAAGCCGTTCAAAGTTTTCGGCTCCTTAGTTTCCACGATGTCGTTCTCTGCGTCCAGAATCTTGTTGATCCTCTCCATGGAAGCCATACCTTTAGGGATGGCGTACCCTGCCTTGGCGAAATCCTTGATAGGGTTGATGATGCTGTACAGGATCACCATATAATAAATGAATATAGGAGCGTCGATGGTCGATTTCCCTCCGAGTATCAGGGTGCCTCCGAACCAGAGCACGATCATGATCAGCACGGTGCCGAGGAACTCGCTCATCGGGTGGGCGAGGGACTGGCGGATTGTCACCTTGTTGTTCTTCCTTCTCATGGCCTCGGTGACGTTGTCGAATCTGTCCGACATCTTCCTCTCGGCGATGAAGGCTTTTATGATGCGAAGCCCTCCGAGGGTCTCCTCCACCTGTGCCATAACGTCGCTCCAAAGCTGCTGGACTTCAAGCGATTTCCTTTTCAGGTTCTTCCCCACGACTCCCATCACCCACATCATAAGAGGAGCGAACAGGATAGTGAACGCCGTCATCTGCCAACTGATCACCAGCAGGGCGGCGAAATAGAAGAAGATAAGGATAGGGTTCTTTATGAGCATCTCGATGGATCCTGTGATGGAGTTTTCGACTTCCTGGACATCCCCGCTCATTCTGGCGATGATGTCACCTTTCTTCTCCTCGGAGAAAAATCCGAGAGGGAGGGCGAGGATCTTGTTGTAGATGTCCATTCTGATGTTTTTCACGACACCGGTTCTGATCGGCACCATCACGGCCGACGAGCCGAAGTAGCAGGCTGTCTTGAGCGCGGTCATCACTACCAGGAATATGCACAGGAACAGCAGCACCATGGATGCGCCCACAGAGGTGATCTGCTGCTCAAGCATCCAATAGACATTTGCCATGAACGCGTCCCCGAGGTCCTTGAACGGCATCTGCCAAACCACGTCCCACGGGGTGAATGAATATACCGTCTCGTTGATCTTGAACAAGATGCGCAGGATCGGCACGATGATGGCGAACGAGAAGATGTTGAACACCGCCGACAGGATATTCAGAATTATCGAGCCGACGAGATATTTCTTGAAAGGAGCGACGTAGCGCTTGATCATTGACCAGAATTCTTTCATTGTCAGAGTATTTTTTCCAACCAGTGGAAGATTAGGAATATTCTTTTACGTAGTATTTCGTAGTTCAGGGTATCCGCAGTGTCTGTGACCTTGTTGGTCAGCATCGTGATGCCGGACGTGAAGACAATGCACGTCAAACCGTTCTGAGCGTAGACTTTCTGGTCGCCGTACCTGCTGTGGAACATCTCTGAGAAACCTTTGCTGCCATAGTAGTTGGTGGCGATGTCCAGCCCAAGCCCCTTGCCTTCGTTCGCTCTGGTCAGATCAAAGGTGTACTGACCTCCGCTCAGCATGATAAGATAGTCCTCCCTGTCCTTGTGCAAAGGTGCAAGCGTGCTGCCCAAAATATCCAGCACGACAGTGGAGTGGATCTTGTCCATTGTGATTGCCTCGCCGCTGACAGGATCCTTGAGTCTCCCGTTCCTGATGTCATCGACCAAGGCTTCCGCACCTGCTGAATTCTTTTCCTTGGCATCGGTAGCGGCAAAGATAAGATTTTTTCCGTATGAGCGCCCCAATCGCTTCATTCTGTTGAACATATCCGCCAGACTCACCATCGCCGCGACTCCGGAAGCGTTGCTGTCTGCCCCAGGGTAAAGATTCCCGTCGATGATTCCGTGGCTGTCATAGTGCGCGTTGACGATGACGTACATTTCCTTGGATCCGCTTCTCTTTCCCGGAAGGAATCCGAGAAGGTTGTGCCCGACGGTTTCTCCGACCTTGAAGGAACGGCTCCAGGCTCCGTCGAACGGAACCAGCCCGGCGTCCGAGTAATGTCTTGCCAGCCAAAACGCGGCTTCTGCCGCTCCTCTTGAGCCGGTCGCCCTGCCCTTGAATGTTGTGTCGGTCAGGAATTCCACCTGCATCCGCAGATTCTCGGATGAGACCACCTTCTCCGCATTGGCTCCGGACGGAACCATTTTCACGGAGGACTGCTGGGCTCGAACCTCGCCGGCGGCCAACGAGAGGAGGATGAATATGAAAATTTTACTTAAAATCGTCTTCAAGGCACGATAAATGTTTATCTTTGCAAATGACAAAATTAGGAATTTTAGGAATGGTAAAAAAATAATTTGTCTCAGAACCGGCAATTTATTTTTTGAATATTCCCGTTATAAAGCAAATTATGTTTGTATGAAAAGGTCAGTGTTGTCTCTTATCCTATTGTGCTTCGCTTTGGTGTCCAACGCGCAGTACGACAAGGACGTGTTCAACTTCAGAGGCCGCGCCGCCCTTTCGGAAGGAAAATATTCGGAGGCCATAGGCAATTTCAATGTCCTTGCCCGCCTGGATTCGACGGATTGCTGGACCTTCTTCTACAGAGGAATAGCCAAGTACAACCTTGGAGACCTCCGTGGCGCGCAGGCCGATTTCAACACATCCGTGCGCCTCAATCCGGTCTTTACCAACGGCTACCATTTCAGGGCCATTACCCTCAGCCGTTTCGGAAAATACGATGAGGCTTTGAAGGATCTTGACCGCGCTATGGAACTGCGCCCCGGACTCAACGGATTGTATTTCAGCAGAGGAGTGACATATTTCCTGGCTCAGCAGTTCGACAATGCCGTGTCGGATTTCGACCGATACATCAGGAAGGAGCCAAAGGATCCGTCCGCTTATCTGAACAGAGGCGCTTCCTACCTGTTTCTCGGTGACACGACCAAGGCCTTGGAGGACTACAACAGAGCTATAAGACTGGACCGTTTCGATCCCGAAGGGTACATCAGGCGCGGGCGTGTCTATGCGTTGAGAAAAGATTATAAGGATGCCATCGCGGACATGGACAAGGCCATCGGTCTGGACACGACCAACACTTTCGCCTATTTCAACAGGGCGTTGATGTACTATGACCAGAACAACTACAACGCCGCTATGGGCGACCTGAACAGGGTACTGAGGGACGAGCCGGGGAATGCGCTGACCCTTTACAACCGAAGCCTTATCAACGCACAGGTCGGGAATATGGAAGATGCGCTTGCTGACATGGATCACGTCATCAACATCAATCCGGAGAACGTGCTTGCGTATTACAACAGAGCCTCTTTCTTTGTTCAGATGGGACGCTGGCTTGACGCTTTGGACGATTATGACAAAGCCATCGAACTGTACCCTGATTTTGCCAAGGCCTACCTGAACCGCTCCTATGTCAAGAATATGCTCGGCCGGACAAAGTCCTCGAAACAGGACTATGACATTGCCCAGAAGAAGGTTCAGGAGTACCGTTCGAAGAATGCCGCGCAAGAGGGATCGTTCGCGGACACAACCAAGAAATACAGTTCCCTGATCGCTCTTGACGCAGATTTCGCCAAGAAGGATTTCGACAACGAACTTCTGCAGAACAGGGACATCAACATCCGTCTGAAGCCGCTCTACAAGTTCAGTCTGGCGACTCAGCGCGACAACCAGAACTATGCCCTCAAACATCGCTACGAGAATCCTTTGATTGACAAGTTCATCTCAGATTCTCCGATAGTTATGACCGTGTCCAATTCCGATTCCCTTGCAAAGCCTGAGTTCGCGCACGGAATCGACGCATCTCTTTACGGTGATTCCTATCTGGCCGCAGGCAATCCTAAATCTCTGACTGACGCAGACAGGGCTTTCATCAAAGGACTTTACGATGTGCAGTCAAAGCAGTTCACATCGGCCTTGAACCAGTTCGACGCGGCGGTGAACGCTGACAGCAAGGGACAATATTCAGAGTATTACAAAGCGTTCTACCATTTGAACAGAGGTGTGCTTCGCGCCGAGATGATCGACTTCATCTCATCCATCGAGAACAACGTCCAGACATTGACAATGGATGACAAGGGGACCACAAGGGCTCGCGTGCGTGACCAGGTGAGCAGGACATACGACTATTCCGAGGCCATAGAGGACATGCTCGCCGCAGACAGAATCCTGCCTGGAGTTCCTTACGTCTATTTCAATCTTGGCAATCTCTACTGCCTGTCCTCCAAGTTCGTTGAGTCAGTGGACAACTACACGAAGGCTATCAACATATATCCTTACATGGGGGACGCATACTACAACAGAGGTTTGGTTCTCATCTATTTGAAAGACAAGGAGAAAGGTTGCATCGACCTTTCGCGCGCCGGTGAACTTGGCGTAGGGGACGCCTACAGTGTGATCTCGAAATATTGCGAGGAGGAGAAGAAGTGATGCTGAAGTTCCTGAGCCTTTCCAGCGGCAGCTGCGGCAACTGCTATTTTCTTTCGGACGGCAAGTCCGGTCTTCTCATCGATGCCGGTGTCAGCCAAAGGCGTCTGAAGAAGACTTTGATGGAACACGGCCTTGATGCGGATTCGTTTCAGGCTGTGCTGGTCACACACGATCATCTGGATCACATCCGTCATCTCGGATCATACTGCAAGCACTTGAAAAAGCCGGTCTATGCGACGGCTGTTCTTCACGAGGCGCTTGCGCATCACACATTCACAAAGGATTACATTTCGGATTATCGTTGCGTGCTCCCGGACGATGAACCGGTCAGGATAAGGCTTCGGGTTGACATCCCCGAAGAGGATCTTCCGCTCGTCAGTCATTTCATCGTGCCTCACGACGCCACCCAGACGGTTGGCTATTATATTGAATGGTCTGGGGTCAGTTTCTTCCTGATGACCGACGCCGGCAGGGTGACAGATGAGGCCGTTGAATATGCCCGTAAGGCTGACACTGTGGTCTTCGAGTCGAACTACGATTCCGGAATGCTCATAGGCGGCCCTTACACCCATGAGCTTAAGATGCGAATATGCCAGGGCAACGGTCACCTGAGCAACGACGAGTGCGCCTCAGCCATCCGCCGTTTCTGGCATCCGGGACTGAAAAACCTCTTCCTCTGCCACCTCAGCGAGAACAACAACACCCCCTCTCTCGCCTTCGAATCCGCCGCCGAAGCCCTCCGCTCAATCCGCATCGACACCGGCCTGACCGCCAAAGACATCACCAACCTCCAGACCCTTCCCCGCACCCACGCCTCCCAGATGTTTCTGCTTGGGCGGTGATTGAAGCCGGCCTTGTGGCGCACGGAGGTCACTTGCTTAACTGCTCGTGAGTGAATATGTCCGTTTGGCGCACGGGATAAAGCAAGTTACTGGATCGCTTTGTAATATATTGGAGTATAGCCTCCGTCTTCATTGAATATCCCGACGAGGTCACGGAGGAGAAGATCTGGGCGGACCACGCCGCTTTCCCAGAAATCGTTGCCGCCTTTGGCGTTGAGGCGCTTGTTGTCGTTCCAGACAACGTGGGCAGAGGCTGCGTCTGTGCTGCCTTTGGCAGAACAATAACCTCCGGCGGTGGCGTTCCCTTGAATATTCCTGAGGAAGTCTTCGAACAGAGGGTTGACTGAAAGAAGCTGCTCCAACGTCTGGCACCAGCCGACATTCATCCAAAGATCCGCTTCCTTTGACAATGAATATGCTGCCTCGACTGAGATCTGGCCTGAGATTGAACTCCCGGCCTTGGCTCCGAGAATCTCTCCGCCGGCATCCTTGAACAGAGTCGTGAGGTAACTTTCCTGACCGGGAACGAACCACTGGTCCTTGTACGGGATGTTGACCAGAATCTTTCTCGGCTTTTGAGTCTTCATTTCTGTTTCACCGGACTTCTGTTCAGTCTCGCTGGCATTCAATCCACTTTTGCCAGACGCATCATTTGCCCCCAATCGGTCTTGGACAGAATCGCACAAGGAGATGTAGTTCTCCGAGACGGCTTTCAGCACCGAGTCCGCTGCGGGCATATTCCCGGTCAATGCTCCGAAAAGACGTACGTAGGCCGCTCTGGCGAGAGGGTGCCGCTCCAGATGCTCGTTGACAGTGAACGTCTTGATTCCAAGCGATTCAAGCTTTGAGAGAAACTGCGACTTGACGGGGGAGACTGAATATGTTAGGAGTAAATCCGGCTTCAAAGCCATGATCTTCTCGTAGTCCGGACCAGCGTCGTAGCCGATGTCGGCCACAGTTCCGTTGTCAAGGCCGGCGGCCACGGAGGAGTCGCAGACATATTCACCGCCCGACACCCCGACAATCAACGAGTCCGCCCCGATCGCATCCAAGAACCCTATGTAGGAAGTGCTCATCACGATCAGCCTGTTCAGCGGCTTGCTGATTTCCAACGTGTCACGGCTTCCATCAAACGGCGAGACGGAGATCAGTGAATATCCTCCCTCAGGGAGTGTTTCTATATTCAAGAATAATGGTTCGCACTCATTTGATGCTGCCATTTCGTCACTGTTCCGCACGCAGCCGCAGACACTTGCCGCAAGCATTGCCGCAGAGAAAATATATTCGTAGATTTTCATACCATCGCAAATTTAATGGATTTTTGCTATCTTCGAAGTCTGTTCCTTGGAATTTTGCTTGCTCAGCGTCAAGTAGAGGAAATCTGAATATTCAGGCATCGGTTTTCTTGTGGCAGGCGAGTGAGAAACTGAGAGCATATTACAGATTATTAGTGACATTATGGGAAAATATAATTTTGACGAGATGACGCAAAGGCGCGGCACGAACTGCGTCAAGTGGGACGCCGAGAGCCCTGTAGGGCCAATTTCAGAGGATGTGATTCCGCTTTGGGTGGCGGATATGGATTTCAAGGTGGCTCCGGAGATCGTGGACGTGCTGAAAAAGCGTGTCGATCAGGAGATTTTCGGGTACACCCACGTGCCAGATTCCTACTACGATGCCGCCATCAACTGGTGGGAGCGCCGCAGAGGGTGGCACACCGAAAAGGACTGGTACCTCTACATTCCGGGAGTCGTTCCGGCTATGTCTGTGGTTGTCAAGGCTTTGACGCAGTACGAGATCGTTGACGGTGAAGTGGTCGAGAAGCCGAACCGTGGCCGTGGACCTCACGGAGAGTTGCCGAAGATGATCATCCAGAGTCCTGCTTACAACTGTTTCTTCTCCACCGCGAAGAACAACCTGTGCGAGCTCTCGGTCAACAAGCTGATCTACGACACGGAAGGTGATCAGGCCACGTGGTACATTGATTTCGATGACCTTGAAAGACGGGCCGCTGACCCGATGGCCAAGGTTCTTCTGTTCTGCAATCCTCATAACCCATGTGGACGTGTATGGCCTCGCGAGGATCTGGAAAGGGTGGCCGACATTTGCCGCAGGAACGGGGTGATCGTCATCAGCGACGAGATCCATTGCGAACTGGAAATGCCTGGCTATCACTTCACTCCGATGGCCTCGCTCTCGCAAGCCTCTCAAGACAACACCGTCACGATGAACTCTCCGAGCAAGTCTTTCAACATCGCTGGCCTCGGAATCTCCAACATCATCACGAACAATCCTGACTGGAAGAAGCTCATTGACAGGGTCATCAACATCAATGAACTTTGCGATGTGAGTCCTTTCGGAGTCCTTGCCCTTCAGACAGCCTACAATGATGGTGAACCGTGGCTCAAGGAACTTAATGAATATCTTTACGGCAACTATCGCACACTGCTCTCGTTCTTCGAGGAGAACCTTCCGGAATTTCCTGTCAGCAAGTTGGAGGGAACCTACCTTGTCTGGGTGGATGTCAGTGCTTTGAACATGTCAGCGAACGACGTCGAGAACAGTCTGCTTCTCAATGAGAAAGTTTGGATCAACTCTGGAGTCATGTACGGCCTCGACGGCTTCATGCGCATCAACATCGCCTGTCCTCGTGCCCGTCTCCAGCAGGGTCTTGAACGCATAGGCAAAGGCTTCCGCCGTCTGCTGGAAAAGTAGAGTATGTCTGTCACTGCTCGACAGACAGGCTCTCTATCTTGATCTGGAACTTTCCTGAAGGTGCTAGAACATCCACAACATCGCCGACTTTCTTTCCCATCAGGGCCGCGCCTATCGGAGACTTGCAGGAGATTTTCCCTTTTTCAAGATTCATCTCGTGAGGACTCACAATCGTGTATGTCATTCTGGCGTTTGAAGACAGATTCGTGAACTCCACTTTGCTGAGCAGCGAAACCTGGTCTTTGGGCAGAGCCGCCGTATCGAGAACCCTTGAATATTGCAGGACTTTCTGCAGGAAACGTATCCTGCCGATGGTCTTGGCTTGCGCCCTTCTTGCCGCTCGGTATTCAAAGTTCTCGCTCAGATCCCCTTGGGCTCTGGCCTCGGAGAGGTCTTCCTTGATCCGGGGATATTCCACGTTTATAAGATTATTAAGCTCAGCGACAATCTGGCCGTATCGTTCCTTGGATAGATATTCCATGATGACTCATTTGTTATGCTTGGCAAATGTACGAAATTTTGTCCGGTATCTGTCTCAGTTTCTCCTCAATGCTCGCGCTGTTTGAAGCAGCACGCTGAGAATCACCAGTGATATTCCGACATAGAACGAGGCATTGAGTTCACGCGCTTCACCGAAAGCTATGAAGGCGATAAGTATGGTGTAGCAGGGTTCAAGGTTGTACGTGAGGTTGACAGTGAAGGCAGACAGTTTCCTTAATACGAGTATCTGCAGCAGATAGAGACCGGCCGTGCAGAATAGCGCCAGACACAGCAGCCACCAAAGATCGGAACCGGTGGGAATCACCATAACCGGCTGAGTTGGAGGATAAACCAATAGGTAGAGCGGAATCAGCACGGAAACACCGAGCAACCCTCCTGCCATCTGGTAAAGCAGCATCGTCCGAGCCTTCACACCATCGCCCGCTTTCTTGTTTGTTATGGAATATAAGGAGCAGACGGCCGCCGAGATGATTCCGAGAATGATTCCCAGCCGGTAACGGGAGTCGAATGAGAAGATGCACACCAGACCGGCCACTGTGATGAGCGCCAGAAGCATCTCGGCCACAGAGAACCGCTTGTGGAAAACAAGAGGCTCGAATATGGACGTGAAGAACCCCACGCTGGCGAAGCACACAACCCCGATGGACACGTTGCTCGCCTTTATGGAGGCGTAGAACAGAATCCAGTGAAGACCCAACAGCGTGCCGCAACCGGCTATCTGCAGGAATTTTTTCCAGCTTACTTTCGGAAAACCTGTGAATAACAAGAGTATGGCTGTCGTGAAGAAGAGCCTGTACCACGTCAGCGTGGCCTCGTTGAGTGTGATGAGTTTGCCGAACAGACCTGTGAACCCGGCCAGCAGAACGCTGAGGTGCAACTGTATGAAGGCTGTTCTGAGATTCGATTCCGCCATCGTATTCTTTTCTTTTCAATCAGTCTGCGAATTTACTCATTTTCCGAAATATCGGGAAATGACCGGAAGGTTGCGTTTGGTATATGCCGGAAGGTTGTTGAATATGTTGGAACTGCGTGTCTCAAAGCGACTGTGATAAAAAATCTTCATTAAACGCTTAGATGGTGATGCGTCACTTGCAAAGAATCGCTATCTTTGTGTTCCGCAAAGAGATTGCGGCACAAAGACTTCATATTGGTAAATAATTGAAAATATTATAGATATGAAACAGAATATAAAATTCTTATATTCCACACTGCTGGCTTTGGCCTTGCTGGCCTCAGGATGTTCAAAGGATAATCTGGATCCGGCGCCCGAACTGCCGGAACCTGACAAGGAGGAGCAATTGGCTGAAAACCCTAATCTGAAGTCAGCGGTGCAGTCAATGATGTCGGAAGCCACCAAGATGACGGACGCTACGCTTAACGGTGTCGCGGTCTGGCAGGAGGGATACGCACCGTCAGGGGCATGGACCAAAGGTTCGGACAATGCCACTCGTCGGCAGATGTGGTCTGTAACAAAGACGTTTACGTCTATGGCGATCGGTATCGCGGTAGGCGAGGGGAAACTGAGCCTGGCGGAAAAGGTCGCTCCGATGTTCCCGGAGGAAGTCGCGGAGGCGGAAAAGAACATGACGGATGCCCAGAAAGTCTACCTTGAAGCCTTGACGGTCAGGCATCTGCTGATCATGGCGAACGGTCACAAAAAGGATCCGACCATGGAATATGCCCAGAAATATTTCAAAAAGGACCCGTTGGGCTCGCTCAAGTATATTCATAATGAATGGGTGGATGTCTCAGGGCTGCTGAAAAAGTATGGGTCCACACTGCCCGGGCTGTTCTTTGAATATCCTTTCGATGCGGCTCCGGGAGAGAAATTCTGCTATGACAGCTTCTCTTCTTGCATGCTTTCGGAAATCATCACCAAGAAGACGGGAGAGACCATGGCCGATTATCTCTATACAAGGATGTTCAAGCCGTTGGGATTGGATAGGCCGGAGTGGGAGGACATCCAAGGCGTGACCGCCGGTGGTTGGGGACTGCATCTGAGCACGGACGAGATGCTGACGTTCGGTCGTCTTCTGCTGAACGACGGAAAATGGAATGGGAAGCAGATCATACCGGAGGATTATCTCAAGGATGCCGTCAAGGATCAGATCAAGGCTTCCATGAATTACGGACATGGCTATGCCACTTCGGGTTACGGCTACCAGATCAGAACCAGGGCTGACGGTTCGTTTTACATGGCCGTGGGGCTTTTCGGACAGTATATTGTCGTGATCCCGGAGAAAAAAGCCGTGATTGCGTTGACTTCGGCCATGCCGTTTGACGCGGACAACATCCTTAAGGATCTGTCAAAGGTCATGGAGCTGTTGGGCGAGGGTGTGGACGGCAAGGCACCGTTGGAATTGGCTTGGAAGCACATTGTACCGAAACTATAGAGAGGACATATTCATAAATGGCAGCGGAAGAGGATAAGAAAGGGACTTTCGCCCCGATGATGGAAAGTGGCGTGCACGCCGGTTTTCCGTCGCCGGCGCAGGACTACATAAATTCGTTCATCGACCTCAACAAGGAGTTGGTGCGCCATCCCGCGGCGACATTTTTCGCTCGTGTGGTGGGGGATTCCATGGTGGACGCCGATGTGAACGATGGGGACGTGTTGGTTGTGGACAAGTCGATCGAGCCTAAAGAAGGGGACATGGCTGTCTGTTTCATCGACGGAGAGTTCGCCTTGAAGTACATCTCTTTCAAGAATCCTTCCGGAGTACAGAGCGTCAAGGCTTCCAAACCTGGCGTGTCCTATGATATTCTCCGGCGTCAAAGAATATGGCTGCTGCCTGCCAATGAGAAATATCCTCCCATCGAAGTGACTGACTCCAACGATTTTACGGTCTGGGGTGTGGTGACCTATGTCATAAAGAAAGTGTGTACGCGCTAGTTGACTGCAACAATTTTTTCGTCTCGTGCGAGAGGGCATTCCAGCCGGAGTTGGAAGGCCTTCCGGTCGTGGTGCTGTCCAACAATGACGGTTGCGTGGTGGCCCGCAGCAACGAGAGCAAGGCGATGGGCATCAAGATGGGGACTCCGTTCTTCAAG
>DCMG01000076.1:0-2126 GCA_002321335.1 Bacteroidales bacterium UBA1628
TGTCGAACAATGAGTCGATTTCATGATCCATTTCCAATCGTTGCTGCAGCAATCGGTTCACGATCAGATTCACGCTTTTGACATATCTCTCGCTTCCTTCTGGATAATGGAACACAACGGTGGTCTTACCGGCCGTGAACTGTGGGTCGGGAAGAGGTGTGTCTCTGTCAGGAAATGTCTCCAGCCCGTCCGGCAGCTTTTGGAATTGCCTCACGGATTTCCTTCCGGTCAAGTCTATCCCGAACAGTTTGAAGCCGCCTTTGGCTTCAGATTCAATGAAGTCAATCGATTCCGTCCCTGCCGGTAGCGGTGGGAACACAAGCGCGAACGAATCCCTTCCGTTCTCGGGCATGAAATACTTCTTTCCTGGTGTCAGACAACCTGAGTGGCCGGTCATCTGCAGCTTTTCCCCGTCCTTGGCCATGATGTAGGATGCGGTGTCGATAAAGATCCAATTCTTGGGACGATACTTCGCACTGAAGTGAATCGTTGTGGAGGAATCCGTCAGCACTATGCGTCTTATGTCCAAGGTGCTGCCCGGAGAGTACCGGTCAACGACAGGGTAGTCCAGCACTGTCGTGTCATCGTTTTTTGCCAACGTGGCGACACCCCTGCGGCCCGCACCGCACGATGCGAGGCCGATGCTCAGAATGACAGTGGCCATCGCCACAAATAGTCGGTGTTGATTCGTGAATATCATCGCGGTCACTGTTTGATTTCCGATTCAGTCATTTGTCCTGAATGTTTGTTCAGGCTATAAATATACACATTTTTCTTCTTACTGATGGATACTCACTGCATCATAGTTTTCAGTTCGATGTATATTCTCCTTGATTTGTACGTCAGAAGCGCGTTCTCTGTACCAGTGGCGTGTCTTAGTCCATTTGGTACACACAGAGGCCTTCTGCTGTACGTTTTTTGCCACAAAATAAAAGAGGATGACCGGAATGTCACCCTCTTTTCAGTTGTCACCTCGTTTGGTAGATGCGGGATATTCATTAAAAGAACTCCTCTGTGTTCTTGTCAAGGTTGTCGGAGTGGTCTTCGGTGTTGGCGTTGAAGTCGTTCTTCGGGCCGAAGTTCCTGTGGCCGCCGTTCCTTCTGTCATCGCCACCTCTGCGGTCGAAGCCGCCCCTTCTGTCATCGCCTCCGCGACGGTCGAAACCTCCTCTGCGGTCATCACCGCCTCTACGGTCTCCACTGCGGCGGTCATCTCCACCCCTGCGGTCGAAACCTCCTCTGCGGTCACCGCCACGGTCGTTGCCTCCGCGCGGACGACGCTCCGGCTCAACGTAGCCTTCCGGTTTCGGTGTGAGGGCGCGCATCGAGAGTCTCATCTTGCCTGTCTTAGGGTCGATCTCAAGGAGTTTCACGTCAACCTCCTGGCCGACTGTGAGGACATCCTCGACATTCTCGGTCTTGTTCCATGCGATTTCTGACACGTGGAGAAGGCCTTCCTTGCCAGGGAGGATCTCGACGAAAGCTCCGAACTCAAGGATTGACACAACCTTTCCGTGGTAGGTCTTGCCGACCTCCGGAACTGCGCAGATGCCCTGAATCCAGTCGTATGCCTTCTGCATGGCCTCAGCGTCATTCGTGGCGATGTCCACAACGCCCTTGCCGTCAACCTCATCGATAGAGATGACAGCACCTGTCTCGGCCTGGATCTTCTGGATGGTCTCGCCACCCTTTCCGATGACAGCGCCGATGAAGTCCTTGTCGATCTCGAAGGACTTGATCCTCGGAACGAACGGCTTGTAGTCCTCACGAGGCTTGTCGATGCACTTCATCATCTCGCCCATGATGTGCATTCTGCCCTCATGAGCCTGCTGGAGAGCCTTGGCGAGAACCTCGTAGGAAAGACCGTCAACCTTGATGTCCATCTGTGTGGCGGTGATGCCGTCCTTTGTACCGGCCACCTTGAAGTCCATATCTCCGAGGTGATCCTCGTCACCGAGAATGTCGGTGAGAATGGCATAGCGGCCGTTAGGATTCTTCTCATCGGTGATAAGACCCATCGCCACACCGGCTACCGGCTTGCTGATCTGGACGCCGGCGTCCATGAGTGCAAGGCAGCCACCGCAGATCGAAGCCTGTGATGAAGAACCGTTGGATTCAAGAATATC
>DCMG01000076.1:2254-26118 GCA_002321335.1 Bacteroidales bacterium UBA1628
ACCTCACGACGGCCGACACCTCTCTGTGCTTTGGCCTCGCCGGTGGCGAACGGAGGGAAGTTATAGTGGAGGACGAACTGCTGGGTCTCCTGCACGAGAACTTCGTCCATCTCCTTCATGTCCATCTTTGTTCCGAGGGTGACGGAGGCAAGAGCCTGGGTCTCTCCACGGGTGAATATTGCCGAGCCATGAGCGCAAGGCAGGCAGTCAACCTCGCACCATATAGGACGTACCTGGGTGGTCTGGCGGCCGTCAACGCGAAGACCCTCATCGAGGACAAGGTTCCTCAGAGCCTCTCTCTGCTCGTGGCCGAAATATCGGTTGATCATCATCTTCTTCTCGGCCTGCTCCTCTTCGGTCAGCCCAAGAGATTCCACACACTCTTTCTTGATGGCCTCGAAGCCGTCCTCTCTCTCGTGCTTAGGCCTTGCGGACTTGGCCAGAGCGTAGCACTTGTCGTAGGCGAAGTCGTGGATCTTCTTCTTGAGTTCCTCGTCCTCCTCATCGTGAGGGTAGTCTCTCTTGACATCCTTGCCGAGCTCCTTGTTGAGCTCCTTCTGGATGCGGCAGTGCTTCTTGATCTCCTCGTGGGCGAACTTGATGGACTCAAGCATCACATCCTCGGAAACCTCCTTCATCTCGCCCTCGACCATCATGATGTTCTCCTCTGTGGCGGCGACCATAAGCTCAAGGTCGGCCTTCTCCATCTCGCTGAAGTTAGGGTTGATCTTGAACTCACCGTCAATCCTTGCGACACGTACCTCGGAGATAGGTCCGAGGAAAGGAAGGTCGCTGGCGGCCAGCGCGGCTGATGCAGCGAGTCCTGCGAGAGCGTCCGGCTGGATGTCTTTTTCGGCTGAGATCAGCCAGATGTTGACGAACACTGCGAGGTGGAAATCCTCAGGGAACAAAGGCCTGAGGGCCCTATCGACAAGGCGTGAAATCAGAATCTCGTAGTCGGAGGCCTTGCCCTCTCTCTTCATGAATCCGCCAGGGAAACGTCCTGCGGAATAGAATTTTTCCTTGTAGTCCACCTGAAGTGGAAGGAAGTCTGTGTCTTCTGCCGCTTCTTTAGCGCATGTGACGGTGGCCAGGAGCATCGTGCCTCCCATCTTGACCACCGCAGAACCGTCTGCCTGCTTGGCAACTTTGCCGGTCTCAATCTCGATCACCCGACCGTCGGATAATTCGATCTTCTTTGTGATGATGTTCATTTTACTGTTTTTACCGCGTGTCCTCAACAAAATATATCTGAAAACTTCAGCGTCTTTTCCTTTACTATGAATCTCTTGCGATTCCGCAAGCGATAGTCGGTTTAATAAAAAAGGGACGGCTGCGTCATGAAGCGCGGCCAATCCCTTTTCTGTTCCTATCGCGAATTTATCGACGGAGACCGAGCTCCTTGACGATGTTTCTGTATCTCTCGATGTCGATCTTCTGGAGGTAGTCCAAAAGCTGACGCCTCTTACCTACGAGACGGAGGAGGGAACGACGGGTGACAACATCCTTCTTGTTCTTCTTCACGTGCTCCGTGAGGTGATTGATACGGTAGGAAAATAAAGCAACTTGACTCTCTGGTGAGCCGGTGTCTGTATTAGACTTTCCGTACTTAGCGAAAATCTCTTGCTTTTTGTCGGCTTGTAAATACTCTGCCATTTTCGCAAAAAATTTTGTTGATGATTAATAAACGTCTTCTTCCCCGCACCCTGCGGAAAAGCGTGCAAAGATAGGCATAATTTTCAGATAATCAAAATATTTTCTGAATATTCAAATATTCATTCTACGATCACTTGCATCGCAGGTAAGGCCGCGTGTCATTATGACGCAATTTGTCCGGTGAAATTGCGATTTCTCCGGACAAAGTTTGAGATATCATCTCTTTGTCCGGTGAGAGGCTGTCATCGCCGGACAAACATGAAACACGGTCAAAATAATCAGGGCAGCCTATAGTTTAGCGGAGCCCGTTGCTTGGCGATGAGGCCCAGGAGGTGGGATTAGAGGATGGCATGGAACTCGGGGCATTTGCGCAAGCGACGCACCATGTTTATTCTGTGTACTTCGCTGGGAGAACCGGCATCGCTCCATTCTGGGTGCAGACGAAAGCGGAGACCTCAACGGCCTTGCGATGGGCCTCGGCGACTGGAAGGCCTTTCAGAATGCTTGAGACGAAAGCAGCCGTGAAGGAATCGCCGGCGCCTACGGTGTCGGCCACCTCTACTTGAGGAGTAGCCAGAAATGACATATTCCCGGAAGTGAAGATGTAACTACCGTTCACTCCGCAGGTCAGGATAAGCATCTTCAAGTTGTAGCGCCCGAACAGGATCCAGCATTTGCTTTGCAGATCCGTCTCTGGACAGCCCAGCATACGGCTGATGGTGATGAGTTCCTCATCGTTTATCTTCAAGACGTTGCAACGCCTCATGGATTGGTCAAGAATCTCCTTGTTGAAGAAACCCTGACGGAGGTTCACATCGAAGACAATCAGGTTGTCTTCGTCCTGGGGCATGGCATCGATGAAGCGATTGATGGTGTCCCGTGACACGGCATTCCTCTGAGCCAGCGAACCGAAGCAGACAGCGCAGGTGTTGTGCGCAAGTTCCTCCAGTTCAGGAGTGAACGAGATGTTGTCCCACGCCACGTTCTCCTTGATGACATATTGCGGAACGCCAACCTGGTCGATCTCCACCTGCACTGTCCCTGTAGGATATGGCACGACCGCCATGATGTTGCGAAGTCCCTTCTCCTTGAAGTTGTCCAATATCTGAGCGCCCAACGGGTCGTCCCCCACAGCGCTGACCACGCAACTGTTCAAGCCGAACTGAGAGACATGGTATGCGAAGTTCGCCGGAGCTCCCCCGATCTTCTTGCCTTCTGGCAGGACATCCCACAAGACCTCACCTATTCCTACGATTGATTTATTCTCTTTCATAATGTCGAGTGTTTATGAGTTTGTCAATTAACATATTCCTGATTTTTAATAACGAACCACAAGCCGGCAACAATCTCCATGCCGGGCAACCTTCTTCAGATTGTCCGGCATGGATCACATTATCATATTAAGAAGCTGTTCCCCAAGATCTCACCACACCAGCAGAACGAGCACAATAACATTATGCGAGCGACTCAGGCTGGTTTACCATTGACGGAGTCGCCATCAATATTTTAGCAACTCATTCATTTTCAAGAAAATTATTGTGGAATATTTGTTTAATATGGAAAAGATGCGTAAATTCATAATCTGAAACAATAATCAGACAACCAACTAATAATATATCTTAATATAATAGTTTTGATTTTGGAGGGAAAGACATGGAAACAGAATTGATCAAAACATCCACCGCATCTATTGACTTGGTAAATGATCTAAGGAAAATCATCGACTCCACCCGCCAACGTGTGGCCGTTGGAGCGAATGCCGAACTTACCATGATGTACTGGCACATTGGTGAGCGCATCAATCGGGATGTGCTGGGGAATCAACGAGCCGAATATGGAAGGAGAATTGTATCAAAAGTAGCGGAACAATTACAAGAAACATATGGCAGCAAGGGCTTTGATGAGAAAAGCATTCGTAGAATGATGCAATTCGCACAGAGGTTCCCATCCATGAACATTGTCGCACCACTGGCGCGACAATTATCATGGTCTCATTTTCTGATAGTTATGCCCTTGAAAGACGAACTGCAACGTGAGTTTTATCTGACAATGGCCGCCTCCGAAAGATGGAGTAAACGAACCCTCCAAGACAAGATTGACGGAATGCTATACGAGCGCACAGCCATCGCCAAAAAACCAGATGAGGTAATCAAAGCCGAACTCGCCAACTTACGGGATGACAATACTTTGTCACCAGATTTGGTATTCAAGAGCCCTTACTTTCTGGAGTTTACCGGACTGAAAAATTGTTACAATGAACATAGTCTGGAGGACAGCCTTGTGACACATCTGGAGCAGTTCATCCTCGAACTCGGAAATGGATTCACCTTTGTAGAAAGACAGAAACGGATGATTATTGACGGGGAAGATTTCTACCTCGATTTGCTCTTTTACCATCGACGTCTACATCGACTCATAGCCATCGACCTGAAATTAGGCCGATTCAAAGCTCAGTACAAAGGACAGATGGAACTGTACCTACGTTGGCTCGAAGCCCATGAGATGGAATCAGGTGAGGAATCTCCTTTAGGCTTGTTACTTTGTACGGAAGGAAGCGAGGAGCAGATAGAACTTCTCCAGCTCGACAAGTCTGGCATCAAGGTCGCCAAGTATATGACCGAGTTGCCGTCTCGCGAGGTACTGATGCGGCAAATCAAGAGGTCTTTGGAAGTGTCAAAAGAGTTGATGGCAGATAAGAATAATGATGGGGAGGAATGAATATGGAAAAGGTGTTATATCAGAGTGGTGGCAGTCTTCTGAAAGATGCTCGAAGCATAATCGAACAGGCACGGCAAGAAGCCTACCGTTCGGTCAACATTGCTATGATTCAGCGCAACTGGTTGCTGGGCAAGCGCATCAGCGAGGAGATCCTGTTGGGAGAGAATCGTGCGGAGTATGGTGGAGAAGTGATAAAGAACCTTTCCAAGGAACTTACAGGCATTTACGGTAAGGGGTTCACTAAAAGTTATTTGTATAACTTTATGAGGTTTTATAAAGCCTTTCCGAACATTTTCCAATCACCGATTGGAAAATCTGAACTACTCACTTGGACGCATTATTATCTGCTCTAAAACAGGAAGTGGAACAACACCATCTGGCTGAAAAGAATCTTTTAGGGGAGGAGGATTGGTACAAGCCGCGCAAGGCTACGGATGGATAGCTTAGACTATGTGTTGTCTAAAAATGGCTCCAGGCCGGGCAACCTTCTTCTGGTTGTCCGGCCTGGTTTACATTATCAATATCAATATTAAACTTATAGGGTTCAGTCGATTACGGCGAAGGTCATGAGGGAGGAAACGGAGAGGGCCACGAGAATCATCAGCCAGATGACGAAGAGGATGAGGCCGGGGTGCCATTTCGGGGACTTGAGGCCGAAGATGAGCATCACTCCCCCGTAGAGCATTATGAACAGCGGGATGGCGACCACGAGGATGGCGGCGATCATCACGGCCGGAACGGAGATGAAGGACAGGACCTCGGGAGCCTCGATGGCGATGTGCTCAATGAATCTGTTGTAGAAGAAGCTGTTGCCAAGAATCTCACCGCCCCACCAGAACGAGCATAGGAACGCGATGCCGGCGACTCCGGCAAGAAGAAGGAACACTCCGAATATGACGGAGAATATCCTGCTAATATTTTTCCAAGTCTGCGTGTCACGGGTCCTTAGCTCCTCACGTGGGGTGTTGCGGACCCTTGCGCTGATGTCATCGACCGTGCCTCCCTCGCCTCTTAGTTCATCACGCTGGCGGACCGTTTTCACGGCCGGCATGCAGATCCAGAGGACTATGTAAACCAGCGGAATAGAGATATGAATCCAAGGCTCAAGCGGCCAGAATCTGAAATTCAGCCCGCCTAACAAGGTCAGGACGACGAACAGAATCCTGAATATGGCCGGATCCACATTGAAGTAGGCGGCGAGACCGCTGCATACTCCGGCCAGTTTCCCGTTTGCGGGATCTCGGTAGAGTCTGCGGCGGGGCCGAGAGGCGGTTTTGTTCGAGTCTTTTGACGCACGGTCTGATGCTTCGGCAGGCTCTGCGTCCGAAGTCTCCTCCTCGATAGCCTCAGGACGGCCAAGCACAGAGATGACTTCATTAACCATGGTGAGAGTGACAACTCCGTTCTTCCCGCTTTTCTCCAGAAAAAGCTCAGCCATACGCTCCTCGATTCCTTCCATCACCTCCGCTCCACTCACCTTTCTGGAATAGAACGCTTCGAGCTGGTCAAGATATTCCTTGGCGGCGCGGCTTGCGTTGTCCTCCAAAGAGAACACATAGCCGCCTATGCTGACATATTCAACTTGTTTCATTGTCTTTCTATTTTTCAGGAAGCAGACGCTTCATATTCATTGTTTTATGGCCTTGATGGTCTCAACTATCTCCTGCCACGCCTGATCCATCTCTCGAAGCTGCTGACGGCCTTTCTCTGTGATGCAGTAATATTTCCGTGGAGGTCCCTGCGTGGATTCTTCCCAGCGGTAGGAGAGCAGACCCTGGTTCTTCTGGCGGATAAGAAGCGGGTAAAGCGTGCCCTCGACCACAATCATATTCGCGGATTTCAGGTCATCCAGAATCGAGGAGGCGTAGGCCTCCTTGCGGGCCAGAATGCTCAGGATGCAATATTCAAGCACTCCCTTGCGCATTTGGGAGCGTACATTGTCGGCGCTATTTTCCATAACCGCTCCTCCCCTGATTGAATCTGGCCATATTCTCGGCAGTCGGTTCAAGCCCCCTCATCATACATTTGTCGGCAGGAGTCTTGGCTACAGGGACAACTATCCACAGAACAAGGTAAACCAGAAAACCGGTGCCCCAGAGCAGCAGAGTCAAGAGCGACACGATCCTTACAACCGTGATGTCCACATTAAGGAACGCGGCCAGCCCGGCGCAGACTCCCCCGATGGTTTTGTTGTCCAAATCGCGGAACAACCTCCTTCGTGATGTTCCTTGTGCTCCATTATAAGTGAAATCGACACCTGGGCCAGACTTTGGATATTCTTCATCCGCCCCTGCGCTTTGACCGTGGTTACCAGCCCTGAATTCCGCCGTTTCAGGTTCTTTGGAACCGTCCGGCATCCCAAGCTGCTCTACCACTTTCGTGACAAGCGCCAGATTGACAACCCTGTAGGAAGCACCGCCGGTCACTTGGTCGAACAGTTCAGCGATACGTGTCTCCAGATCCGCCATGACTTCCTCCTTCGCAGACTGAGTGTCTCGGTCCAGACGAGACCTGAAGTGATCAAAATAAGCGGTAAGCCTTGCATAAGCATCCTCATCCAAAGAAAAGCTCCGGCCGCCAACACTGACATTAACAACTTTTTTCATTTTAACTATTTAATTAACACTATTTTGCATTTCATCTCAAAATCATCTCACGCCTCAAACCTTGCTTTGCCATTAATTTTACGATGCAAAGATATAAATATTTTCAAATACCTTGCAAGACAAAGTACTAAAAATTTCCAAGAATGTTCAGAAATATACTTCTGAAACCGTGGGCAGAGACTGTTTTGCTTGATTTGTCCTTAACTTGGAACGCCCTACCTGACAACTTTAAGTTCTGTCCGCCAGAATATTTTCAAACGAAATCGAGTATTCTTCCACGTAGTCTTTTTTGTACTTGGTGATAAAGGTTTGGTAAAGACGCCCGGCCTTCTCTTCCTCTCCCAATGCCATCAATGCGCGGACCGAATATGCCAGAGCCTCGTCATCCAGTGGATCGAGACCGAACAATATATCGCCGCACAAAACCGTGTTCTCATACTGTTTAAGAGAGAAACGACGGGAAAGCTCGACCGTCACGACGGATTTGACAAGACGCTCTGTCTCCCCGCGCATCTTGTCGAACATAGAGTCGGTTTCATTTCTGAGAAATTTGCCTCTGGCCACAATGGCCAGCAACGAATCCATATCCGGCGAACCGGAATCAAGCATACGAAGAAATTCAAGGTAGTCACAATTGAACGCAGGTGTCATCTCAAAATTGAACTTCCCGTTCTCATAGACCATACGGATTCCGTCAAGACCGCCAAGGAACTTTCTGAGATTGTTGGCGGTCACTCCCCTGATGTTCTTGGCCTTGTCTTCGTCCTTGTCAGGCCAAAGAAGTCCGCTGATTTTCTTGGATGAAGCCCCGCCGTCATCCAGACTGTTGAGCACAATCAGAAACATCTGACGGATTTTCGAGGTGAAACGGGGAGTAATGTCCTTTCCATCCCGGTCAATGACCGTCAGGTCGCCGAAAAGATAGATGGAGTCTGGCTTGTCATCGTTCGACTTGATGAAGGAAGGAACCTTAGCGGAACGAGAACGTCTTCTTCTGGCAGAGACCGAAAAGAATATTTTAGCCAAGGCGACAACCAGAATCGAAACGACGACAAGAATCGTCAGCAGAATCCTTTGACGCATTCTGGACACGACAGTGGAAACCACCTGGGTTCCAGGAGGATAAGAGATAAGATATGTTGTGACGGAAGAGGTCATATCGTCAGGAGATTCCTCGACCAAGGCCACCATCACCCCCAAGTCACGGTCAAAATACAGGTTGGCGTTGGAGGTGATTTTGTCCGAATTTATCGGAATCGGATCGCCAAGGGTCTCATATTCACCGGTTTCTAGAGAGAAACGGTAAAGTTTCAATTCCGAGAACGTCTCATATTCAGGATAGCAAAGCGTGTAGAAAGAATCTCCATCCACCACCATTCCACGCACCGCCACACAGTTGTCCCCCTTCCAGTCCGCGGTCCAGACCCTCCGAGAGCTTCTGTCACGGGGATCAACCTCGAAAAGGTCATAGGAATATTCCCTTCCGACAATCTGGTCACCGCTCTCGTTGCCCATCCCACCGAATATCAGCAGCTTGGCGTTTGCCTCATCATATCCCATCGAGCAGAAGAAGCGCGGGTATATCACATCGCCCTTTTCTATGTTCCAACTTGACCAAGAACAATCAGAAAGATCAAAGTCATAGAAAGACCCGTTATAGCGACGATTGCCATAGCCGCCGAAAATGGTAAATCTATTCTGATCTTCGTCAAACCATTGCGAATGATGATGCATCTGCATGTCAAGCGGTTCGGATGAGAGGACTTCCCATAGAAGCGTGGAAGGATCCAACCTTGCGACCGTAGGCAAACCTTTGTTCATGTCATCATCATAATATACCTGATAAGCATAGATTGATCCATCCTCAGGATTGATGAACGAAGTGGCACAGGCGTTAATTACCGGGCAATGGTTGACAGTCCGGCAAGCGGAAAGACGTTCTGTGGCAAGGTCCAGGAAAAGCAGGGAGTCACGGTTGAACATATACACGCCATGACGCTTCCGGTCAAAACCTGCGCACAGCATCTGTTGGGACCGCTTTGCTGAAACTTTCCTGAAGTGGTAGGTATCATTCAGAAGCCAAGACGGATTGACAGTCTTGCCTCGGAGATACCATCGTGAACTTCTCGCGACATCACCGGAATCCTCATCCAACGGAAAATAAACCGTGTCACCATCGAAAGAGATGGCAAGATCGCTGATCGCAAAAGAAGGCACGTCAATCAGATATTCGCTTTTCCCGAACCAGATGGTCGGTCTTATTGTGCCGGGAAGGTCCACTTCACCTGTGGCCTGCCAATTGTCACCGACACTCAGAGCAGCCGAATCATTGTCAGAATCAAAGACAAGAGAGATGTCCACCCACTCCTTGGAAATCGAGACTTGAGATTTCGGTATGTCAAGCTGGACGATGAAGCGCTTACCTTCCAGAATCAATTTGAAAAGGTACGAGTCAGGAGTCTCCTCATAGAAGAAATTCAGGATCGGAGAATCGTCCCCCCGGCCTGACTTCATTCTGAAAACATAGCCGTCCGAGGCTCCAGGAAGAGCCTTGAATCCGAACGAAAGACCGAGTGTCCTCCGGCAGCTTCCGAATAATCCAGGATTGATCCGGAATGAGGTTCTGTTGTCGATCTGGCGGTCATGGCCAAAGAATCCCAAGCCTTGCGAGAAGCCAGGAAGCGAAAGGAGAAGCAGCAAAAGCGAAACGGCCAAACGATGCATTATGACTGATGAATTTTTGTAAAATTATCAAAAAAACGTGAAATTAACCTAAAATTCCTTATGATTTAATCTTAATTTAACCCAAAAGTTAACCTCAGGACACTTAATTTGCAAAACGTTACAAAGAAGAAACCGCTAAGAAATCAATCAATAATACACTAACGGAATGAAAACACTAAAAACTATCGGCGCTATGGCGCTGGCCGCCGTCTTGATGGGAACGGCGTTCACATCCTGCAAGAAGGATGACAACAAGGAACCGGAATTCGAGACAGGAATAGTCTCCGGTACCGTAACCAGTGATGTAGGGTCTCCTATAGCTGACGTGACCGTAGAAATCGCTGACATTAACAAGACAGCGACAACCGACGCCTTCGGATCCTACAAGATCGACGGTGTGACAATCACCAAACACTCCGTAACCTTCAAGAAAGACGGATTCGCTGACGCGTCTGTGTCAATCACAGAAAAGTCTTTCGTTGACAAGGCCGCCAAAAACGTGGACGCGATAATGGCTGTGGCCTGCGCGTCAATCAAAGGCACGACCGTTGACGCAAAGAACGGAAACGCCCCGCTCGCCGGAGTCACAATTTCACTCAATGGAGCGAAAAACATCGAGACTGGCGCTGACGGAACGTTCAACTTCGACAATCTGACGATCGATGATTACACCCTGACCTTCACGAAGGCCGGTTGCGTCACCGTCGAGAAGAAAGTCGAGAAGGCTTCCTTCACGGGAGACTTCATCGTTGATCTCGGCGAGGTTCTGATGGGAAGCAAGGAACTTCTCAGAGGCCTTACGCTTGAGCAGATCGCGGCCACAGCGAACACTTTCTATTATAATGAATATAGGGGTGGAAAGAACGGTGACGACTACCCTCACTTCGACTGGTCTACAGACTTCCTCTACACAACCACAAGTTTCTACGGATGGTACGAAGAGCAAAACGAAGGCACGGCAATCCAAATCAGGAACCGCGAAGAAGACGGAGATTGGAACAACCCAGCCGACCTTGACGTGTTCGACTCTTACATCTACGGAAAGAAATCCATCACGGCGGACAACTGTAAGATGTACCTCAAGGTACGTACCCACGGAGCGGATGATGCCGATCCTACCAACTTCGGAGTTATGGTGATAGACCCTACAGCCGCCGATCCCGAGGCTGTCAGAATCGGTGACATCCGGAAATATGGCAACGACGCTTACACAACAGGGAACAGCAGTGACCGTCCTGACTTTGAATTCGACCTCACTCCATACATCGGGAAAGAGATCTACTTCGCCATCGGTACCTACAGGGTACGCACCGGTGACTATTGGAAGCAGCTCGTCCTCCGTCGCATCGTGTTCGCCAAGGAGTGCCCTTCCGACTGGGGCTGGTGCCCTGGCGAGGAGGTGCAGGGACTCGGAACCAACTGGAAGATGACCAAGGAAATGGTTCGCTCAACAATGCCTGTAACGGAGATCGATACATTCAATGGAATATCAAATGTCGGCCCACAGGACATCGACGGACCGGAGAAATACCGTGACGCCTACCAGACCTGGAGAGAGCAGAATCATTTCGCCGCCTACTGGGCCTGCATGCCGATCCACAAGGACAACGAGCCGTTCGCTGGTGAGGGATTCGTCATCAAAACCGATGGAGGCAGCGCTGCTGTGACACTTGACGAGCCGCAGTCATATTTCTACGCCAAACTTCCGGTCAATGCGAAGAAGACCCTCTTCATCAAGGCACGCAACTTCAACACCGAGCACCCAACCTACTTCAAGGTGGCCGCCATCACCGAAGACTGCGCTGTCTCATTCCTTGAGCCGAAGGTCCACACAGTCGGTAACGGTCACGAGGCCAACTTCGCGGAGTCAGCCGGCAACGGAGCCTGGAAGTTCATCAACGAGGGAGGCGGCAAGGACGAGCCGGAGCTCTACGCCAACTTTGAATATGACCTCTCAGCCTACAGCGGAAAGAACGTTGTGATAGCCCTCGCAGTGTTCAAGGGAGACAAGAACGACGACGAGAACAAGATGGCCATCCACTCTATCGGTCTGAAATAATGAGAGAAACTTTGATGGTTGTGCTGCTGGTCCTTGCGATCGGCGGCACAGCCTGTTCACATAACACGAAAGACCCTGAGCCTGTTCCGGAGCCACCGGTGCAGGAAACGAACCTTGACAAGGCTGAGGAAAACCTCAAACGCTCACTGACACTGACGCAGGCAGCCTTGGAGCACTGCTTCAAGGGTAACTCGATGCTGATGATGCGCTACTACTACCCGTTCGCCGGAGTGACTTCACTAGAAAAGGCCAGCGTGTGGATGTACACATCGTCATTCGAGGCGGTCAACGCCCTCCTTTCCGGGATGGAGGAACTGAAAGAGGCGGGGAGACCGAATCTCTACAACGCCAACAGCGAGGAACTCAAGAGCACTCTCGGAAAACTTTTCGAGGGTCTGGACTGGTACAAAGGCACTTACACTCTCACGTCATACACCCAGACAAAGGAGTGGTCGGTCTATGGAGTCAACAGGGGCAACAGTCCCGGCACCGCAAAGGTCGAGGGCGTGGAGAATGTCTATGACGATCAGGAATGGCTTGTCAGGGAACTGCTCAACGCCTACCGTCTCACCGGAGAGTCCCGTTACCTCGAAAAAGCCGAGTATCTTGCTGAATATGTCCTCGACGGATGGGACTGCACTCTGAAAAGCGATGGAACCGAACACGGAGGAATCACCTGGGGTCCAGGCTACTACACCAAGCATTCGTGCAGCAACGGGCCGTTTGTCAGTCCGCTTGTCTGGCTGAGCGAGATATATTCAGGAAAAAACGCCAAGATCACGCACCGGTACATCGGTGCCATGAAACAGCGCCTGACCGAGGAGATGGACAAGAGCGAGTACTATCTGATGTTCGCGAAGAAGGTCTATGCTTTCCAGAGGAACAACCTGTTCAGGAAAACCGCCGGAGTGTATTACGACATGCTCGGGGCTAAAGGATCATCCCTTAGCGAATCAGGAATAGCCTACGAGACAGTCGGAGGAGTGCGCTACAGGGCCAACAACCAGGAAGAGGGACCGACAGGGACGGCATATTCATACAACTCAGGCACAATGCTTTCCGGAGCGGCCGACCTCTACAGGGTGACTGGCGACAAGGAATACCTCAACGACATGACGAACCTGTCCAATTCCGCGCTGGTCTATTTCGCGAAGAAATCCGCAACCGTGGAAGACTGCTACGACTACGACGTCACCGGGTTCAACAACTGGTTCAACGGAGTCCTCTTGAGGGGATGGGTGGATGTCTCGGCGCATTATTCCAACGTCTCCCTGAACATCACCACGTTCCAAAACAATCTGGACTACGGCTACTCGAACTACCTTCACGACGGATTCCTGCCTCCGAGCCTTCTGTACGGCTGGAACACGGACAACACCAAGAACAAAGTAGAGGGGATGTTCGCTTTCGCGTTCGCCGCGGAATACGCCGAGATCGCAAGATGGCTTATCAGTACAAAATAAACACTAACAATAGATTATGGCAAAAAGAACATATCTGGCTCTTCTGCTGTTGTTCATCGCTTCATTCTGTCTGAACGCACAGAACCGGATCACAATCACGGGAACCGTCCGAGACGCACAGGGGCAACCTGTCATCGGAGCCAATGTGATGATCAAAGGCTCCACGACCGGAGCTGCCACGGATCTGGACGGAAAATATTCGCTGTCAGTTCCGGACAACGCACAGGTGGAATATTCATGCATCGGCTACACGACCGTGGTGGAGAAAGTCGGAGGCAGGAAAGAGATCAACATCGTCCTGAAAGACGACAACACCTACCTTGAGAGCGTGGTCATCGTGGGTTACGGGACCCAGAAGAAAGGCTCAATCACCGGCTCAATCTCAGGAGTCAGCGGTGAGAACATGCTCCACACCAAGTCCGAGAACCCGCAGAACATGCTTACCGGAAGGGTCGCCGGAGTGCGTGTCTGGCAGAAGAGCGCGGAGCCGGGAACCTACAGCAACAGTTTCGATGTCAGAGGTTTGGGAACGCCACTCGTCGTGATTGACGATGTGCCCCGCTCCATCGAGGACTTCCAGAGACTCAACCCTAACGACATCGAGAACGTGTCAGTCCTCAAGGACGCCTCGGCCGCGATCTACGGAGTCAGGGGCGGTAACGGAGTCGTGCTAGTGACCACGAAATCCGGAACCAAAGGCAAAGCGAAGGTCAACTACAACGGTTCCTACACTTTCCAGTTCCCGTCCACGATGCCTAAACTGGCCGGAGCCGTGGACGCAATGACCCTCTACAACGAGATGACGATGAACAAGGCGGACGGAAGCGGATCCAGAGTCTATCTGGAAGCGGATATGGAGCCTTACATCAACGGCACGAAGAAGGCCGCCGACTGGAACTCGCTCGTGTTCTCGGACTGGTCGCCTCAGACCCAGCACGATGTCAGCATCTCCGGAGGCAGCGACAAGTACCAGTACTATGTGAGCATGGGTTACCTGTTCCAGGAAGGGTTCTTCCGCAGCAGGGACCTCAACTATTCAAAGTACAACCTTCGCTCGAACATCAACGCCGAGATCGCCAAGGGGTTGGACTTGAACTTCAGCGTCAGCGCCTTGGCTGACGATCGCCGCACACCGGACTCCGACGCTGTCACATTGATCAGGAACCTCTGGAAGCAGGGTGTGCTGTTCCCGGCCTACGTCGATGAGGAGCAGACGATGCTGAACTACGACGGACTTGACCTTGAGCAGAACACCGTCGCGATGATGACGGCAGACATCTCCGGCTACAAGAAATACCGCCAGAAGCAATTCCAGACCTCCGCGTCTCTTGAATATGACTTCGGCACCCTCACGGACATCCTGCAAGGTCTGACCCTCAAGGGTTTGGCCAGCTACGACTACCGCTTCGACGACAACGAGATGTTCCGTAAGTCATATTCCCTCTACGCAAAGAACAGCCTGACCGGGGAATATGTCTCCAAAGAGTTCGCCGACCATTCCGACAGGCTCACGCGCGAGCATTATTCCAAGCAGCAGGTTCTCGGCCAGATTCTCCTGAACTACAACAGGAAGTTCGCCGACCGCCACTCCGTCGGAGCGACATTCGGAGCCGAGGCGCAGCGCAGGAAAGGAGACAACTACTATCTCTATGGAGACCTGGCGTTCAGCACTCCGTACTTCACAGCCCTGAAAGACAACTCGGAATCGACTTTCGTCGGCATCAACACCGGTCTGGACGCATTCCACGACATCGAGTACAGGGCCCTCATCGGAAGGGTCAACTACTCGTTCGACGACCGTTATCTATTTGAGGGACAGTTCCGTTACGACGGTTCTTCGAAATTCGCACCGGGACACCAGTGGGGATTCTTCCCTTCGTTCTCGGCCGGCTGGAGGGTTTCCCAGGAACCTTGGTTCAAGAATATTCCATTCCTGTCCTTCATCAATCAGTTCAAGATCAGAGGCAGCTACGGCTCGCTCGGAGATGACAGCGGAATCAATTACGAATGGGTGTCCGGCTACACATACCCTGCGACATCGGGTGACGCGGAGAAAGGATATTACAGCAACTACGCCCCTGGCTATCTGATCGACGGCTCGTTCATCTACGGCGTGGGCACATACCCGCTGCCTAACAAGAACATAACATGGCTCAGATCGAAGACCTTCAACATCGGAGTGGATTTCGAGGCATGGAACGGCCTGCTGGGCATCACGGTGGACTATTTCGAGAGAAGAAGAAGCGGAATCTTCGCACAGAACTCCTCGTCACTTCCTACGGTTGTGGGAGCCTCCGCGCCGATCGAGAACATCAACTCGGACATGAACATGGGCCTTGAGTTGGAACTCAGCCACCGGAACAAGATCGGGGACTTCTCCTATAATGTTAAAGGAATCGTGACCGTCACCCGTCAGAAGTACCTCGACGCACTCAACCAAGGGCCTTACGGCAACTCCTACGATAGATGGCGCAACGACAACCTCACACACCGCTACCAAGGAATCCAGTTCGGTTACGAGAGTGCCGGGCGGTTCACCAGTTGGGAAGACATCTGGAATTACGACATCTACAAGGAGGGCAGCACGCTTCCTGGAGATTACAAATACCTTGACTGGAACGGAGACGGCGAGATCAACGGGCTGGACATGCACCCTTACGCTTTCGACCAGACTCCTTGGATGAACTACTCCCTGTCATTTGACGCGCAGTGGAGGAACTGGGATCTGAGCATCCTGTTCCAGGGCTCGGCGATGGGTTCCTACATGTACTCCGAACCGCTGTACTCAATCTGGGGCAGCAACGGAGGCGGTACCCTCGACCTGTTCCTCGACAGATGGCATCCGGAAGACCCTACCGCCGATCCTTACGACCAGAGCATCAAATGGATAAGCGGCGAGCACGCCTACACTGGCCACACACCGGACCAGAACTCCGAATTCAACCGTGTCAGCACGGCATATTTGAGACTAAAGAGCGTGGAACTGGGCTGGACTCTTCCGACGAAAGGCAAGACGAAGAACGCACTGCGCATTTTCGCCAATGCCTACAACATATTCACACTCACAGGAATCAAATATGTTGACCCGGAGCATCCGGATTCCGACTACGGCCGCATGTACCCGCTCAACAAGACCGTGACAATCGGACTTGACCTGAATTTCTAAATCTTGCAAGAATGAACAGAATACTCAAATACTTATCAGTCATCGCATTGCTGGTTCTCTCCGCTTGCGGTGACATGAACATCCCGCCAAAGAACACGGTCACGGATGATGACCTGCTGACCTCTTCAAAGGGAATGCAGATCTACCTGGCAAGGCTCTACAGCCAGATGCCGTGGGAGGACTTCAAGTATATGGCCCAGTGGGGCTTCGAGTTCAACGGCTGGCTCGGCACCCTCGGAATCGACGGATGCGGAGAGGCGATGAACAGGGACGATGTCTTCGAGACTTTCAGGAGCGAGAGGACTCCGTTCTGGAAGCAGGCTTTTGTCCTTCTGCATGATGCCAACCACCTGATCGAGTCCCTTCCTGAATATGGAGGCAACTTCTCGGCGGTCGAGATGAATCACTATCTCGGCCAGGCCTATTTCGTCAGGGCATACACATTCTACCAGATGGCTCGTCGTTTCGGCGGAATCCCGCTTGTCACACAGACAATAGCCTATCCTGCCGAGGCAGACAAGCTCGAAGTAGCAAGATCCTCAGAGGAAGATACTTGGGATCAGATATGCAAGGATTTCGACACCGCTGCCGAACTGCTTCCTGAAACCTCTTCGATGCAGGGTCTGCCGAACAAGTACGCGGCTCTGGCTTTCAAGGCTGAGGCCATGCTCTACGCCGGTTCCGTCGCCAAGTACAACGACACTGTCACCGGCCGTCTCACCGGAGTCGGCTCGAAGACCGGCGTGAGGGTGATCGGATTCGACAGCGACAAGGCGGCGGCCGCCTCGCAGAGATATTTCTCAGAGGCCTACAAGGCCGCTCGCGAGGTGATGAAGAGCGGAAGATATTCACTTTACAAGAAAAAGTGGAGCGCGACCGACCGTGAGGCGCAATACCAGAACATGGTGGACATGTTCAGTGATGTGAGCAGCCCGGAGAACATCCTCGTGAAGGAATATTCATACCCTTCCCTCACCCACGGCCTGGATGCATACAGCTCGCCTTTCATATTCAGAGATCCGCTTTGCTCGGGTTCCTGCCCTTCGCTTGATTTCGTGGAATTGTTTGACGGGTTCGACCGCTATGCAGATGGCACCATCCGCGTGACCGACGGTGCGTCCAACACTCAGGGACATTACCTGATGTACGACACCACGATGGATTTCTTCAAGAACGCCGAACCACGCCTGAGGGCTTACGTGATCCTGCCGGGCGACATATTCCGCAACGTCGAGATCGAGATCCGCGCCGGAATCTACACCGGAGAGACCCCAGTCTCCCCTCTTTGGTCAGACTATTCCTACAGCAGAGCCACCCAGAATTACTATCAGCTCCTTCCGCAGTTCGGCAAGACTCTCTTCATGAGCGCCAACGCACTCGCGACACAGCCTGTGATGGAAGTGGATGGAGTTAAGATGACTCCTGCCGGAGCCAACGGGCCTTTCTACAACACGCAGGACAACGAGGCAAACCTTTCCGGATTCTACCTCAGGAAATATCTCAACCCGGATCCGGCCTACATACGAGGGGAGGGCAAGTCGGCGCAGCCGTTCATCCTGATGCGTTATGCAGACGTGCTCCTCGCTGCCGCAGAGTCTGCAGTAGAACTTTCCATCGCCGGAGCGCCTTGCCCTGTCGAGGGCGACAACATGCTTTCTGTCGCCTCACAGGCCATCAGGGACATCCGTGAAAGAGCCGGAGCCGATGCCTTGGCAAGTAATCTGAGCGGTGACATCGAGAGCCGGAACATCGTCCGAAGGGAAAGAAGAAAGGAACTCGCCCTTGAACACAAGACCAAATGGGACGTAAGGCGCTGGCGGGTACAGCATTATGATGCCCGTGACGATTTCTGGGGAGAGCACAGGGAAGGCTACGCCTCAAGAACCGGTGCTGACGGAGAGTACCGTCTCAGAGGCCTCTATCCGTTCTACAGTTCCAGGGAGCATAAGTATTTCTTCGATGCCAACTTCCAGATGACCAGAGAGATGCGACTGCTTTACAGCGCCACGGACTACTACTTTGAGATTCCAAGCGGCGAAGTCGCGAAGAGTCCAGTCATCGACCAGCAACCAAACAGATAAGGAAGTATGAAAAGAATAATATACTCAATGATGGCCGCAATGGCTCTCACATCCTGCTCATTGTTTGAGCTGGACAACTACGACGCTCCATCTGAGACAATTTACGGAAGCGTGACTGACGTGAACACAGGAGCTCCGGTCCTTACCGACCAAGGTTCGGAAGGAATCAGGGTTCGTCTCATCGAAACCAGCTGGGAAGGCAATGTCACCCCACAGGATTTCAACTGCATGGCTGACGGGACATTCCGGAACACCAAGATGTTCGAGGCGGACTACAATGTACGTGTTGACGGGCCGTTCATCCCTATCATGCTGGAGACCGAAGACGGAACCGTCATTTCAAACGGGACCAAAGATGTGCATATAAAAGGCAAGACAGAGGTAAACTTCCAGGTGCAGCCGTTCCTCAACGTGGAGTTTGTCGGCTCACCGATGGTCAGCGGAGGAAAGATCACGGCGAGAGTGAAGGTCACAAGGGCCACAACTCGTGATGAAATCCGCAAAGCGATGGAGCCGACAGGTTTCTGGAAGGAAAGCATGGCCAACGTCACGGACATCCAACTATTTGTAAGCCAGTCATCCAGTGTCGGCTACAGAGCCAGAGACAACCGCTGGTCCAGTGAACTGACATATTCAGGACAGGCGTTCGAGAAACTTCTTGGGACGAACGTGACCATCAAGTCGAACGGAACATTGCCTTCCGGCAGGAAGGTTTTTGTGCGCGCGGCGGCAAGAATCAACTTCGACACGCCTGTCGGAAGCGGCACAAGGCGATGGAACTATTCCGAACCAGTGGAAATTGATGTACCTTAGCGGAAATATTCAGAATAGATGAAAATCAAATCAATATATTTGGCCGTGGCGTTGACAGCCGTGGCGTGCGGATCTCCGGAGAAGCCTCACATGGAGGAACCGGTGGATTATGTGAATCCGCTTATGGGCACCGCGTCAACCTACGAGCTTTCAACCGGCAACACTTACCCCGCCATCGCCCTGCCGTGGGGAATGAATTTCTGGACTCCGCAGACTGGAGCCAACGGAGATGGATGGACGTACACATATTCCTCCACAAAAATCAGAGGCTTGAAGCAGACGCACCAGCCAAGCCCATGGATCAACGACTACGGTTCATTCTCAATCATGCCGGTGACCACAGGACCCATCTATGACGAGGAAGGTCGGCAGAGTTGGTTCTCACACAAGGCCGAGACCGCGAAGCCTTACTATTATCAGGTTTATCTCGCCGAGCACGATGTGATCGCCGAGCTAGCTCCTACCGAAAGGGCGGCGACGTTCAGACTCACCTACCCGGAAAAAGAGATGTCCTACCTGGTGGTGGACGCCTACAACGGAGGTCATGCTGAAGTCTTGACAGACAAGAATATGATCGTGGGGTACTCCACGGCGAATCACGGTGGAGTGACGGAGAATTTCCGGAATTGGTTCGTGGTGGCCTCCGACACCCCTTTCGAGACCCAAACCATTGACGGACACATCGCCATGGTAGGATTCAAGACGGTCAAAGGGCAGAAAGTCAACCTCAAGGTCGCATCCTCATTCATCAGCCATGAACAGGCCGAATTGAACCTCAACGAATTGTCCGGCAAGTCATTCGAAGAGATAGCCGAGGACGGACGGGCAAGATGGAACGAGGTGCTCGGACGAATTGCAGTCGAGGATGACAACATTGATAATCTGCGCACATTCTACTCCTGCCTCTACCGTTCTGTACTGTTTCCCCGCGACCTGTCCGAGATCAACGCCGACGGCGAAAGGGTTCACTACAGCCCTTACGACGGGGCAGTCCACAAAGGCTATCTGTTCGGCGACACCGGTTTCTGGGACACGTTCAGATGCCTGTTCCCGCTCCTTAACCTCGTCTATCCTGACGAGAATGTAAAGATGCAGGAAGGTTTGGTCAACGCCTGGAAGGAAAGCGGATTCCTGCCGGAATGGTCAAGTCCGGGTCACAGGGGATGTATGGTAGGAAACAACTCCGCGTCAGTGGTGGCCGACGCATGGATCAAAGGCCTTCGCGGCTACGATGCGGAAGAACTCTGGAAAGCCGTCACCCACGGAGCTCACGCTGTTCACCAGGAGGTAAGCTCGACAGGCCGCCTTGGTTGGGAATATTACGACAGCCTCGGCTACGTCCCTTGCGATGTCGGCATCAACGAGAACGCAGCGAGGACACTTGAATATTCCTACGACGACTGGTGCATCTACCAGTTCGGGAAGGCTCTGGGCCGCAGTGAGGAAGAGCTCGCACCATACGCCAAGGCTGCTTTCAACTACAAGAACCTCTACGACCCTGAGTACAAATTGATGGTCGGAAAGAACGCCGACGGCTCGTTCGAGAGGCCGTTCAGTCCTCTTAAATGGGGCGGGAACTTCACGGAAGGCAACAGTCTGCACTACACGTGGTCAGTGTTCCACGACCCTCAGGGTCTGATCGACCTGATGGGAGGAGACGAAGCCTTCGCCGGACAGCTAGACAGCATATTCACAATTCCTCCGGTGTTCGACGACAGTTACTACGGCTTCCCTATACACGAGATCAGGGAGATGCAGGTGATGAATATGGGGAATTACGCACACGGCAACCAGCCTATCCAGCACATGCTCTACCTCTACGACTGGTGCGGCCAGCCTTGGAAGGCGCAGCAGCGGATCCGCGAGGTGATGGACAAATTCTACAACTCCAACTTCGACGGCTACTGCGGAGACGAGGACAACGGACAGACTTCCGCATGGTACGTCTTCTCCGCCCTCGGATTCTATCCAGTATGCCCTGGATCCAATGAATATGCGATCGGAACTCCACTGTTCAAGAAGGTTACGATAAATCTTCCGGACGGGAAAAAGATTAGCCTTGACGCGCCTGACAACTCGAAAGACAACTTCTACATCAAAGATCTGAGACTCAACGGGAAAGATTGGAACCGGAATTATTTCCGCCACGAAGACCTTGCCGGTGGAGCGAAAATTACGTATCTTGTGGGGTCTGAACCTGACACGGTCAGAGGTACCGCGAAGGAGGACAGACCATATTCATACACTAATGAAAATTAACACAATGAAACGCACATTACTTCTGGCTTCGGCCATATTCATGCTCAGCAGTGCTTTGACGCAGGCCAAGGCCCCGGTTGCGGTGGTTCGGCAGGCCCACCAACCGGTCGCTGTGGTTCGACAGGCTCACCAACCGGTCGAAGCGACTTCCACCAACAGCACAAAGGACTACGAGTCGCAGCGTCCGGCTCCGGAAAACAGGCTTTTCCGCTCCGAGGCCGTAGAGGACAAGATCACCCAGATGCAGGGCATTCTGAAGAACCCGCGCCTCGCATGGATGTTCGCCAACTGCTACCCTAACACTCTGGACACCACCGTGCATTTCGGCAAAGACGAGAACGGCAACTTCAAGACGTTCGTCTATACCGGTGACATCCACGCCATGTGGCTCAGGGACTCCGGAGCGCAGGTCTGGCCATACATCCAGCTTGCCAACCAGGACGAGCATCTCAAGAATATGCTAGCGGGAGTGATCAACTGCCAGTTCTCGCTTATCTGCCTGGATCCATACGCGAACGCGTTCAACGAAGGCCCTACCGGCAGCGAATGGGAATCCGATCTGACGGACATGAACCCTTACGACCACGAGCGCAAATGGGAGATCGACTCCCACTGCTACCCTATCCGCCTCGCCTACCAGTACTGGAAGGTGACCGGCGACGACTCAGTCTTCGGTGAGACATGGCTGAAATCCATCCAGGCTACCCTCAAGACGTTCAAGGAGCAGCAGCGCAAGGACGGTCCGGGGCCTTACAGATTCGCAAGGAAGACTGACCGCCAGTTCGACACCAAGTCCAATGACGGACGTGGCAACCCTGTGAAACCTGTCGGCCTGATCGCATCGGCTTTCCGCCCGTCCGACGACGCCACGATGTTCGAGTTCCTTATTCCGTCCAACTTCTTTGCCGTCACCTCATTGCGCAAGGCGGCAGAGATTCTCACTGAAGTAAACCACAACAAGAAACTTGCGAAGGAGTGCCAAGACCTCGCCGCCGAAGTCGAGAAGGCTCTCCACGAATATGCCATCGTGAACCATCCGAAATACGGCAAGATTTTCGCCTTCGAGGTGGACGGTTTCGGCAACCAGCTGATGATGGACGACGCCAACGTTCCGAGCCTCCTTGCGATGGCCTATCTCGGTGACATTGACGTAAATGACCCGATCTACCAGAATACCCGAAGATTCGTCTGGAGCGAGGACAATCCTTACTTCTTCAAGGGCAAGGCCGGAGAAGGAATCGGCGGCCCGCACATCGGCTACGACTACATCTGGCCTATGAGCATCATGATGAAAGCCTTCACATCCCAGGACGACAAGGAGATCAAATGGTGCATCGAGACCCTGATGAAGACCGACGCCGGAACAGGATTCATGCACGAGTCCTTCCACAAGGACAACCCGTACAAGTTCACCCGCGCCTGGTTCGCATGGCAGAACACCCTCTTCGGCGAGCTGATCATCCATCTTGTTGACACCGGCAAGATCGACCTCCTGAACTCAATCAAAGTCAAGTGATGTCACTCTTTTGCCGCGACCATGCATAAATGCGTCACGCCGACGGCTCTTCGCATCATCCTGAATTTGTCGTAGATCATCATAATATCAAAAGACTATCCACATTCATGAAATTCATCGGGAATATTCTTTGGCTCGTTTTGGGAGGTCTGCTGGTCTCCCTCGGCTACTTCATCGCTGGGCTGCTTTACTGCGTGACCATCATCGGCATCCCATTCGGGTATCAATTGTGGAAGTTCGGAGTATTCTCGCTGTGGCCGTTCGGAACGGACGTTGTGGACGGTGACAACGCTGGAGGATGCCTCAGCATATTCATGAATGTACTTTGGATTCTGCTGGGATGGTGGGAGATCGCGGCGACGCACCTAGTCTTCGGACTGATCTGTTGCATCACGATAGTCGGCATCCCGTTCGGTCTCCAGCATTTCAAGATGGCACTGCTTTCTGCCTTGCCGTTCGGCAAGACATTCAGAAAAGTTTAAGGTGGCGCTTTACCATATTCAATGGCGGAATGACAAGCAAGGAGAGTATTGACAAAGAATACGCTTCCCTGTCCGACAAGATTCGCTTTGACGATGAGAGCATCGACAGGACGGATCTTGCGGACATTGTGACCAATGTCGCGCGGATGGCGGCATTATCGAGAAGCGCTGCCGCGGTCTATGACAGCACTCGCCTGGAGCATATTTATGAATCCCCGGCGCACAAGGACCGTTTCAAGGGTGAAGACGGGACGTACAGCGAGATAATCATCCACCCTGAAGACTATGTGGCTGTCATAAAGAATGCGATCTCCGCCATGA
>DCMG01000097.1 GCA_002321335.1 Bacteroidales bacterium UBA1628
TCGGCATCCAACGAGCCGCTTTGGATCATTGACGGCGTGCCTACCTACACTGGAGGCAGAACCAACCTTATGCCCGGAATGTCCACATCCGTCTCGCCTCTTTCTATGATCGATCCCAACGACATCGAAAGCATCACTGTCCTCAAGGATGCAGACCAGACCACGATCTACGGAGCCAACGGCGCGAACGGAGTCATCCTCGTCACGACCAAGAGGGGAGTGGCCGGGAATATGCCGCTGAAGGTCTCAGCGACAGTCAACTATGGCGTCTCGTCACCGGACAAAAGCACGATGGTCAAGGTGATGAACGCGTCACAGTACCTTGAGGTGGCCAAGGAGGCCTGGGTCAATGGCGGCAACCTGATGTCCGACTTCCCTTATCAGGACAACGACTACAACTCCTACAGCACCACCTCGACCGATTGGTTCAATGAATATATCGGGTTGGGTTCATCCCTTTACGCCTCTCTGTCCCTCTCGACCGGCACCAAGAAGGCCAAGACATACGTGTCCGGGTCATATTACCGCAACGAGAACACCGTCAAGACCGACAGATCCCAGAGGTACTATCTCAGGATGAACCAGGACTATGACCTTACGGAACGTCTGAAGATGGGAGTGTCGCTGATGGCCACCTATAACAATGACAACCTGTTTCCGCTCAGTCACGAGTACCTTGAGACTCTGCCGATCTTTTCACCTTACTTGGAGGACGGCAAGACCTACAGACTTTACAACAAAATCTGGAGCGACACCGGCAAAGAGTTCGTGATGAAGAAATTCCTCGGCAACAAACTGCCGGACAGGGAGTACAACGACAACATCCAGAACTCCCTGAAGACCATCGGCAACTTCAAGCTGGACTGGACCATCATTGACGGGCTCAAGTTCTCAAGCGTGTTCGGGGTCGAGTACCAGCACCATCGCGGAAGCATTTATTACTCCCGTCAGACACTGTCCGGAATGCAGGACGGCAAGCCGGTCGGAGAGTCCCGTCGGGAGAACGCCACTTACTTCAACTGGACCAACACCAACAAACTGGACTGGTCGAAGAAGTTCGGCCGTCACTCTGTCGGTGTTTACGCCGGTCTTGAACTCCATCATTCCGGCTACAACACGGCCTATGCCTCCGGCAGGGGCTTTATGAACGACCACATCAAGGAAATCAACTACGCCGAGAAGGACACCCGTACAGGCGGCAGCTCGACCTCCGTCTCCAGAACGATGTCGTATTTCGCCAGGGGAACATATTCCTACGACTCGCGTTATTATCTGTCGGCCAATTACAGGCGGGACGGGAACTCGTCTTTCGGCAAGTACAAGAGATGGGCTCAGTTCTGGTCGGTCGGTGCTTCGTGGAACATCCACAAGGAGGCGTTCTACGATGTGGACTGGCTGAAAGTCATGAAACTTAAGGCCACTTACGGCACCTCGGGAAACTCCAGGATCGACACTTCTGTCGCCGCTGGGTCATATTCCTACGATGACTCATATTCTTACATTGGTGTGACCGGGGCTACGCTCTCGACGGTTCCGAATCCTGGTCTTTCATGGGAGACGACAAGGATGATCAACTTCGGTCTGGACGCGCAGATCGGCAGAGTGCTGGACATCGAGGTTGAATATTACAACAATGTCACAAAGGATCTTCTCAGCAGGATTTATGTCTCCAGGACAATCTCTGACGACAGAATCTACGCCAATGTCGGCCGGATAAGAAATTCTGGATTCGAGATCAACCTGACAAGTCACAATATCGCCCGCAAGGATTTCGAGTGGAGCACTACACTCAATTTCTCGCACAACTCCAACAAGATCCTCGAATTGTACAACGGCATCCAGACCGGTTTCACCAACAGTGTCTGGAAGGAAGGCTATGACTCGAACACTTGGTATCTTGTCCGTTGGGCTGGTGTGGATCCATCTGACGGAATGCCGATGTGGTACGACAAGGACGGGAATCTGACGAAGACCTATTCCACAGACAACCGTGTGGCGGACAAGAGCACGACTCCGATAGGGTTCGGCGGGCTGATCAACAACCTCACCTACGGGAATTGGTCGCTTTCGTTCCAGATCAACTATTTGATTGGTGGATATTCTGTTCCTACCTATGCCTCAAGGTTCATCAACGATGGCTACGACATAACCTCCGGAAATCAGGCGGTCGAGGTCTATTACTACCGCTGGACCACACCGGGAGAGGCGTCCAAGTACCCGATCGCCTCGCAGAAGACAACCAGTTCGGCAAGGTACTCGACAAGGTTCCTCTACAGCAAGACGAATTTCAACCTCAGCAATCTCACATTGTCCTACAGGTTGCCTAAGTCTGTGATTTCCAAGTTGAAAGTTGAGGGTGCCACGGCCTCGCTGATCTGCGACAACCTCTACCTGTTCACTCCGGGCCAGAGCCGGAAGTACAACTCGTACAAGACTCTAAGCAACGGCTACCCTGTGACCCGTACGGTCACTCTCGGCCTTAATGTTTCATTCTGATGAAAGGCGCTATGATGAAGACAATATATTCAAAGATAATGACTCTGGCCGCCGTGGCCACGCTTTCCGCTTCCTGCCACTTCCTTGAGGTCGAGCAGGTAGGCAAGAGCGACATCGACACCTATTTCTCTGAGGTCTCGGCCCTCCAGCCGGCCTTGAACGGATGCTACCATCTGCTGTATTCATTCTATGACAGGGAGATGCTGGCCTATCCTGAGGTCGCCGGTGACCTGCTGGACCTGTCCTCTGGCAACGCCACATGGACGAACCAGTACAATTTCATCTCCACTTACATGGAGGAGACAACGGCTGTGGGCTACATCTGGAAACTTGGCTACACCGTCATCCAGAACGTGAACTACATCATCACTTACGCTCCGGACCTGAGGAAGAAGTACCCGGGCAGCGCTTCTGAGATCGACAATATCCTCGCCCAGGCCTACTTCCTCCGGGCGCTGACGCATCTGGACATCTGCCTCACATATTCCCAGAACTACACGTTCACTTCAGACGCATCGCATCTCGGCGTCCCGATAATGACGAGTATCCCGGTCGTGACCGACAAGATGAGGCGCGCCACTGTGAAGGAGGTATATTCCCGGATTGTCGCTGATTTGGAGAAGGCTCTCTCGACCTTCACGCCGGACTATTCATTCAATGAATATTTCGCCTCCCCAGCCGCCTGCAAGGCGCTTCTCGCGAGGGTCTATCTCTACATGAATGAATATTCCTCCGCTGCTTCCCTGTCCGCCGAAGTGATGAAGGAGTTCCCGCTTACGCCGCGCGAGAAGTACAGGAATATGTTCGTGAACGTGGCGACAAGGGGTGGGGAGTCCATCCTCCGGCTCAACGGCTACGACCAGTCGGACTACATCAGCGACCTTTACTATTTCGAGAGCCCTTCGGCGAGGCCGTCCTCCAAGTTGAAGGAACTCTTTACCGATGATCGTGACGTGCGGCTCACGCTTTTCCGCCACAGCGCCTATAATGATCTGTCCGGCAAGGTGGTGGATTACGACGACATCTGCATGAAGTTTTACTGCACCGACGAGACGACCAACAAATTGGACAGGCATTTTGATCCGTTCATCCTAAGGTCTTCGGAGATGTACCTCATCAACGCCGAGGCGAATTACGAACTGGGCAACACCTCTGTCGCCATCGATGACATCAAGGCTTTGGAAGCCAGGGCTTTGGGGATTGACGCTTCGGAAGTCGCGATCGATGCTTCCTCTTTGGAGCAGGTGATCCAGAACGAGAGGATGAAGGAGCTCTGCTTCGAGGGGCATCGTCTCTTCGACATCACCCGAAGGCACGAGAACCTCAGCCGCTCCCGCAACTCGACCTCGTCCGTCCTGTTCCTGAAATATCCCGACTACCGTTTTGTCCTTCCGATTCCGCACCTTGAACTGGAGTCGAATCCGGAGATGGAACAGAATCCGACATCAAATTAACGTTGAATCTTTTAAGGATTACTTAACTGACAATGAATACGAAAAAGAATATTTTGCTGATAGCCCTGTCTGCCGTTCTGGCGCTTTCCTGCACGAAGGATTTGCCGGTTTACGACACCCCGTTCTTTTACATCGCGACACAGGACGGAGCCTCGACCGCCGTTGTCGGCTCTGATGTCGAGAACGTCAACACCTACTATGTGACGATGAGTTCCGTGTCCAGAGACGGGAACGCAGTCGTGGATTTCTCCGTAACTCCAGGCTCCGGTTTGAAGGAAGGCATTGACTATGAGGTGGTCACTCAGGGGACTTCACTGACATTCCTGCCGGGAATATACCGTATGCCAATCCGCATCCGCTGGAAGGAACACGTCCTGGATGACTCTGCCGACAACACATTGACCATAGCCCTGACCGGCGGCACGGACGGCTTCTGCCTAGGGATGCCAGGACCTGACGCCAAGTTCAGCCGGCTGGTCATCACAAAGAAGAATCTATACAATTAATCATTAAAGGTTTATCATTATGAAAACTGCTAAAATTCTGTGCGCCGCCGCGCTTGCCGCGTTGACTGCGCTCGTGTCCTGCGAAAAGGACCCGGACATCCCTGAACCTCTCGTAAAGAGTTTCGGTTTCTATGCTTCTGACAATTCCGGACGAATCGATTCGGACTGCGTTGGAACGGTCTCTGGTACAGATATAACCATTGGAGTGCCTCCGACAACCGACCTCAGTGAGCTTGTGGCCCGTTTTACCACGAACGAAGGCAACGTCGTGTCGGTCGGCGGTGTCGCCCTGATTTCCGGACAGACTGTTCAGGACTATTCTTCCCCTGTGTCCCTTAAAGTTGAGGATGAGGAACTTAAGGCCAGTGTGCTTTATACGGTCAAAGTCAGCCTCAATCCGGACTCAGATCCGAAACTGACATCTTTCAAGTTCGAGTTGGTGAATAATCTTGAGGCCGTCGGAGAGGACATCGAAGGTGAGATTTCCGGAGACGCCATCTCCGTGCCGATGATCAAGGCCGCCGACAAGACCAAACTCGTGGCCACATTCACGACCACTCCTACCAATGTCGTCAAAGTCGGCGATGCGGTTCAGGTCAGCGGTGAGACCGCCAATGACTTCACGAATCCGGTTGACTACATTGTCACCAACAGCGACGGCAGCAAGAGTGCGCTCTATTCCGTGTCGATCAGGACGGTTAACGGAAAACTGGAGCCGATAGTGACGTATTCGGAGCGTCCGCTTTATTCAGGTGCTGTGCTCCGCATCAATCCTGTTGACAAGGCTCCATACATCGGATTCAAGGAAAGAGAGGTCAAGGATTCCGAGTCTGCATCCGCTGAGAAGATGACTGTGGTCAAGTATGCTGATGGTGCTTGGAGCACTGTCGGAAGCGCAGGATTCAGCAAGGAGGTGAACAGCTCTGAATATGATTTTGACATTACGCATGATGGGGTTCCTTACGTTGCGTATTCAAATGCGGAAGCCTCTCCAACTTGTGCTCAGGTTATGAAATATGATGCTGGATGGAAGGTAGTCGGTGATGAAAACACAAGCGACATGAAATCCACGAAAATAGGTTTGGCAGCCATATCTGACAATAATGTTGTCGTGACTCAGGTAAACAACAATGCTAAGAGTACATTCTCAAACCGTACCTTGGTGGCATCTGTCTTTAATGGATCTTGGAACAATCAGGAAACCAATCTGGCAAAGACACAGGTTTATGCCAAGGCATCCTGCAAGGCTGGTGAGACGGCTTACGTACTTGCTATCCGCCGAGGAAAATCGGACGGTGTGAGCTATGGTCACGATGTCTTGGTCTATAATGGTGGCAATTGGTCTTCCCTACGTTCAAATTATGTGAGAGAGGGTGCTACACAGACAGGCATTAACATCTATGATATCACTGCCACTGATGACGGAACCGTTTATATTGTCACGGCAGACAATGCTTCAGACGGATCTACCTATCATTTTGTCGTCGAGAAGTACAATCATGCATCTAAGGATTGGTCTGTGGTTGGAGGCACTTTCTATCCGTATGTGCACGCTGATTCCCATGATAGGGCTAAGATCGCGGTCGCTCCTGACGGAACCGTTTATCTTCTGTATCTGGATAACAAGAGCAGAAAGCTGAATCTTACATGGTTCGACTCAGGCACAAAGCAGTGGAGCAATCCGTTGCTGGTAGCGAATGAGGAAGCAAAGGATCCTTGCATCTCTTTCGCCGCTTCCGGAGTCGGTTACGTCGCTTTCACAGACGAGAACAATGCTGAGAAAGTGTTCATTTACAGATAGTCTCTGTGCTGTTTTGATGGTGGCGCTGTTCCTCGGGGCGGCGCCATCTTCATATTCACGTCCCCTTAGGGTCGCTTTCGTGGGGGATCCGCAGGCGGACGGGATGCGGCAGCTTGAATATTGCCGTAAAACCGTCTACAAGGAACTCCGTGAAAGGAAAGACCTTGATCTGGTGATAGTTCTTGGAGACTTGGTGAACAATCAGGTCGAGCTTCTGGAACCTACCAAAGCCAGTCTTGATTCCCTGCCTTGTCCATGGTTCTGCGTGCCGGGCAATCATGACCGGAATGTCTATCCGGTGGTTGACGGCCGGAAGCGGCCCCGTGACATCAGCACCTACCGCAAGGTCATCGGCTACGAGGACACCACCTTTGTCAAGCGTGGGATCCGCTTCATCCTGATGAACGATGTTCGGCTCGGGGGCAAGGAATATGAAGGCGGCTTCCGGGATTCGCAGAAGCATTGGCTTGACTCTGTTCTTCGTGCCACTCCAAAAAATATGCTCGCGGTGCTTTCCGCGCATATTCCTTTCACCCAGTTCACCGACAAGGACTCTCTGTCCGCCATTCTGGCAGTCCATCCGAACCTGCTTCTGATGAGCGGACACACGCACAAGGTTTGCCGGGATGTCTTTGAAATCCGTCCGGATGAATATTCCCGTGCCTTCTCTGCCGATGTGCCCGATGGCGAGGTCGTGGAAATTCGTGAGGTTCAGGCCGGTGCGACTTGCGGAACATTCTGGCTCGGTGTCAAGGGTGAGGATGGATTCCCGGACGCCACTATGGTCTGTGGCTCTCCGAGAGGTTACTTTGTGGCGGATTTCAAACGGAACGGAAAATATTCATTGGCCTACAAGAAAGTCTTGGGACAAGATGTCGCATCGGCTTGGGTGTCGGGTGATTCTACGCTGATCGTCAATGTGTTCGGTGGTGCGCCGGATGGCAGTGTCTCTGTCAGGATTCCCGGGCGGAAAGGATGGCTTTCCGCTGTCCGCAAGGAAAGACTGGCTCCTGAAGCCCTTGAGGTCATAGAGAGGAACAAGTCAATTCCACGGAAAATCGGCAAGGTCCGGAATCCTGAATATCTTCCGATGAGAAAGGTGAACTCGCCTCATGTCTGGTCAGCGTCTCTTGACACTGGTGTTGATGTTTCCAAAGCCGGCACAGTAAAGATCCGTTACCGTGATTCCGTGATGAAATTCAATGTCAGGACTGGTCTGAAACGTTGTCTGTAGGCTAATTCATTAAAAATGCTTATTTTTGCAGCCGGGAAAGTTGCCTGTGTCTCTTTTGTGTGAGATAACGCTTCTTTCTCGGGTTTGTATATTGTCTAAAGAAAGACGGTTTTGGCAAGGAAAAAGCATAGCTCTTCGGCTCCTGATCCGGAGTATCTTAAGATGCGCAAGGTCTCTCTCCGGCGCATTCATCGTCAGGTCATATACCTGAACGATAAGGAACTGGCCGCCGTGAAGGAGTATTGTGACCGCTTCGGTGTCAAGGAACGCTCAACCATCTTCCGCGAAGCCGCCATGGAGCGCATCCTCGCCCAGCTGGACGACAGCCATCCGACGCTGTTCTAGCGAACAGCGTCGGATTCCCCGACCCTCCAACCCCAGCACCCCCTTGAGGGGGACAAACGGCCATCCGGCCGGTCGGCAGAAGCCGCCTTGTCGCTCCGCTCCTGAGGTTCTAGCGAACAGCGTCGGATTCCCCGACCCTCCAACCCCCTGCGCCTCCTTTGAGGGGGACAAACGGCCATCCGCCGGTCGGCAGAAGCCGCCTTCAGATTTCCGTTTTGAAAACAAAAAACGACCGATGCGGAGGGTCACATCGGTCGGCATATTCATCATGATTGTTGTATTACCTCCGGTCGTTGAGGAAAGAGAGGTAGTAGAGGAGGGTGGCGAGGGAGCCGACTGCGGCGATGACGTAGGTGTAGGCTGCCCATTTGAGAGCGTCGATGGCCATCGGACGGGTCTCGTAGTTGGTGATCCCTGCGTTCTCAAGCCAGTTGACCGCGCGGTGGCTGGCGTTGATTTCGACGGGTAGGGTCACGAAACTGAACAACGTGGTCAAAGCGAAGAGAACCACGCCGGCTACCAACACAGGATAACTATGGAACATGGACACCATTATCACACCCGCCAGAAGAACCCACTGGACGATTCTGCTGGAAAAACTTACAACCGGGACGAGAGCCGTGCGGAGTCTCAGCGGCATGTAACCTTTGGCGTGCTGAAGAACGTGGCCGCATTCGTGAGCCGCCACCGCAGCGGCAGCGACACTGTTTGAGTTGTAAACCGCCTCGCTGAGGTTCACTGTCTTGGTCTGCGGGTTGTAGTGGTCAGTCAGCCTTCCAGGGATGCAAGTGACCTTTACGTCAGTTATGCCATTGTCTGCCAGCATCTTGGTGGCGATTTCGGCTCCCGTCATCCGATTGTTTGTCGGAACGCGGGAATATTTCTCAAATCTGCTCTGAAGCATGCTTTGGACGATTTGGCCGAGAATCATGACCACTATCATGATAATCCAGATTAAACCAGTGCTCATACTTTCAACTAATAATTCAATTCAACTTTTTTGCATGTAGGCAATTACCTGCGGTATATTTCACATTAGATGGCGATTGCCCGCCCTCGGCCATATCATCAAGCATCAGGCCAGATTTCAAATATAGAGATTTTGGCAGAGATTTGACAGAAAAACAGTAATTTTGTCAGAATTTTGTTTGGAAGATGTCAAACGGCGTAACAGATTTCTCAAGACTGGAACTGAATCTCCAGAATTGCTTGGGCAACTACAGATATTTCCGCTCCAAATTGAAGCGGGCGACCAAACTGCTTGTTTTGGTGAAGGCCAACGCCTATGGCCATGGAGCCGTGGAGTTTGCTTTGATGATGCAGAACGCTGGAGCGGACTATCTTGCGGTGGCTCTTCCGGTTGAGGGAATCGAGCTGCGTCAGGCCGGAATCAGTCTGCCGATTCTGGTGCTGACAGCCGGAACGGACTATTTCGATGAGGTCATCGACAATCATCTTGAGCCAGGGATTCCGAACCTCTACACCTTGAAAGCCCTTGTCGCCACACTGCAAAGCCGCGGAATTGAAGATTTCCCGATTCACATCAAACTCGACACCGGAATGCATCGCCTCGGCTTCATGACCAGCGAATTAGATGAACTTATTGAATATCTTGGGACGCATTCTGAAGTAAGGGTCAAGTCGGTATATTCACATCTTGCCGCCGCTGAGGACCCCGCTATGGATCAGTTCACGCTTGGGCAGATTTCGATGTTTGAGAACAACGCCGGCAGGATTGACGCGGCTCTGGGCTACCACCCGATGTGGCATATTCTTAACTCCGCCGGAATAGAGCGTTTCACGAGCTTTCAGCATGACATGGTGCGTCTTGGGGTGGGAATATATGGAATCAGCGCCTTGCCTGATGTCCGTCTGAAACCTGTCGCCTCCCTGAAAGTGAAGATCTTGCAGATCAAGGAACTGAAACCTGGCGATGGTGCCATCGGCTATGGACAGCATGGGCTTATCGCGCCAGAAGGCACCCGGATCGCGACTATTCCTGTGGGCTATGCCGACGGAATCGACCGTCGTCTGGGCTGCGGTCACGCGAGTTTTTCGCTGAACGGCCACCGTGTGCCCACAATCGGCAACATCTGCATGGATATGTGCATGGTAGACGTGACCGGAGTTCCGGCCGAGGTAGGGGACACCGTGACAATATTCGGTGATGATCCTACCGTGAGCGAACTTGCTCAAATTCTGGACACAATCCCTTACGAGATAATGGCTTCGGTTCCTCGCCGAATTGAGAGAGTGATAGTCCGCGAGCAGCGGTAAGGATGCACTGAATGTCAGAGAACCAGAGGGTGGCTAAGACTTTTTGGCCGCCCTCAGGTGATTTGATTGTTGTCTGGCTGTTTTGTTGGATGTCGCACAATGTATGATGGTTTTCCGGAGGTGTCATGGATTACGTTCTCTGTTGCTAATCTCACAGTTTAACAAAAA
>DCMG01000139.1:0-10982 GCA_002321335.1 Bacteroidales bacterium UBA1628
TTGATTTGTTTGTTTGAAGTTTAAGAGCAATCTCTTTCCCTGCTACTCACCTCGGCAATCCGAACAAGTTCGATTGCACTCGGTTCGGTCGCTGGGTTGAGAGTGAAAAACTTCAGGTTTGACCGCTTCTTCCAAGGAGGATAGCGGTGCTATCTGACTGAAGAAGCGGGAAGAAAATGAAGATTTTTTCACCTCAAAGAACATTTCAAATAAATCAAAACAGCTTCTTAGCCGCGAGTTACAAAACACTTTCATTGTATTGTGCCTTATAAGTGGTTGCAGGCGTTAATCGGCTGAAAAAGTCAAAGATTGGAGCACTTGATGTTCAGTCTATGTGCTCCGGCAGTAGCTTCCAGTTAAGTTGAGACTGAAGGTGTTTTGTAAAAATCAATCTTTTTGGGGTCTATTCTGTCTCATAGATAGTCGGCCCTTTAGAAAGTTGGATTATTTTTATTCTAAGTTGTTTAACTAATTATCAGTTATAATGATACGGCTCTGTAAAATTAAAACTATTCGGTACTCACTTTAGGCTTGCATATGATCTCCTCGGCAGCATTTTCGGCCTCTTTTGATTCCCAAGAGTGCACGGTACACTCTTGGGAAACATTTTCCACACTTTTCGTCTCCAGATGGTGCAGCCGAGCACTTACTGGTGACATTTAACTGTCGAATGAGAGACTTGTTATTGATCGCAAGCCTAAAGTACATAAGTCCGAAACTATTTATTTGGCATTTATCAATCTTTCTTCCGAACTTTGCGGCTGTAACACTAATAACCAAAGAATCATTCATTATGCGAAGACCATTGCATCTGTTAGCCTTTTGCATATCGCTTGGAGTTCTGTTCTCTTGCGGAGACTTCCTTGTGATCGACAAACCTGAGGCTGTTGGCCGAGAAGAATCCTGTCAAAGCTTCACTATGGAAGAAGCCATGTCCGTTTTCTCTGATGAGTATGACAGAACCTCAAGCATTTCCGATCAAGTCATCATTTCGGATTCTCCTTTTGTTTGGGAATCTGGTATTGTTGTCCCGGTGTGGAAAGCGGCTGAGCATCATTCCATTCGAGGAAAGGAGGACTGTTATGTGATTCCAATGTTGTCATCAGTCAGGTATTATGCCTCTAATGGTAAGGATGGAACACTGTTCAGATGTGATCAGAGCCTGATTATTTCCAAGAATGTCAACACTGGACTAACCTCTCTCCGCATCGTTTTCTCTATCCCGGATGGTGAATTGGAGCGTGGCCAAATGTCCTCTGATTTTTCTGGACTTCTGGTCTATACGGATTTGAGCGGCAAATTCATAAAGATCGAGAAGTATACGGGAGGAGAAATGTTCGATGGCGTTTATTTCAGTGAAAGTGAATCAGAAATAGCCAGAGAGAGGCACAAGTTGTTCATCAACAGGATTATGGAGGGAATAACTGTTCTCAAAGTGAATTCATTTCAAATCGAAACCCGTTGTCCTGCTCCGGGAGATACCGTGGAATACAAAGAGAAGGATCCGCTTAATCCGTGCTATTGTACAGGTTGTAGAAACGACACATTTCCGAACCTTTGGTGGCGGAATCCTGATTTTGATTTTGAGAATGATACTATAGCTCCTGAGGATATTGTTGGTTTTGATGATTATCCTTGGGGTGACGGCAATGACGCTGGAGGTGGCAGCGGCGGTTATACTGGACCGCCAAAGAATATCGGAGGAGGTTCGGATAATAAGCCTGTCAGACCGGTTGATTGTTCGTCATACTTTGGTCAGGCGGAATATTATAAGAAAAGATACGATGACTATCTGTTCAGGTATAAAGATAAGGCAGTCACGGAGATTTACTATATAACTTATGGCTTTAAATATTGCAATGCGTTTTCTGATTTAGGAAAAACTAAAGATGCTTCTGCCGATCTAAAAGAATGGATAAATCAGACGATGCGATTGCTTCAAGAATAATTAGAGCGTCAACTACAATCAGACCCTACAATTGAAGATGATCCTGAACGTTTGATGGCTGTGGCATTTAAAACGCATCCCGATGCATATTTAGAAGGTGGACTGCTAAATCTGAGTGTCGGCGACAAATTAAAAATTATTATGACTGTTGAATATGAGGATCTTTTTTCTAAATTGGGCAGAAATCAAATATATGAGGTGGTGAAAGCTCAAATTGATTACTATATCAAACATCCTGGTGCATGCATAAAAGATGCTTCGTATATAAAAAACAATTGGGATGGTATTAAACAATCACTGTACGACTATTGCTCTAAAATTACGACAAGAAGTGGCTCTCCGGATGTTGATCAAGAGAGGTTTAATGAACTTCGTGATATTCTCTTTGAGGAAATTGTGAACTATTTCTATGACACGGTAGATGGCTTTGACATAGATTACTAAATCGCCTTTGTGATGTCTAAGAAAATTTTACTGATTATTCTCCTTACTATGACGTTGTCCTCTTGCTGGATCAGGACTGGCGAGAGGAGGCGCAATGAAGAGCAAACTGATTTTGAGATTAAATCTTATTACGTGGAGAGTGGGATCGGAAATAGATATCGTCCTTGGAAATTATTGCTTTGTTCGAATGAAGAGTGGGTGCTTGTGGCTTGGGATCTTGAAGAGCCAAGAAATACATTCTTCTTTACTTCGGACAGAGGAAGAAACTGGGTGTACTGTTCTGAACTTGATGTGAACTTTGTTTGTGAGGAAATCTTGGCGGACAATGATGTTCTATATTGCTCCGTTCGTGATTATAGCCGTGTCTTGAATTCCAGTAAGATTCTTCAGTCTAAGGATTATGGACTTAATTGGAAGGATTTGTTTGCTTTTGACGGTAATGTGGAGCATTTGATGGTTGTTGACAGTACGATAGCTTTTCAGTTATGCACTGAGAAGAAGGAAGAATGTAAGGACTCTTCCGAGATTAATTATACAATTCATATTTCAAACGATATGGGGATAGAATGGAGAATATTAGAGCCTGAGGTTCCCTTTACCTCGGCGTTCTCGGGAGGTGAAATTATGGTTGGGGAATATGGAAACAGGAATTTTGTTTGGGAAATATCGCCTGAACGGCAAGCCGTTGACACAATTCATTCTGATTTTTATACTATGGTACAGATCATCAAGGGTGATGATGTAATAGGGGTTTGGAACGGGGGTAAAGCGGATTATTTCCGAGTGGTAGGTGATTCATTGGCCTTTCTATCAAGGATAAAATTCGAGAGGCGGTTGTCCGATTATATACCGGAAGAAATTTATCAGGACGATGATGTTGTTTATACTTCTGTTTTACGTCCAGGCTATAATCCGAAATATAAGATGTTTGCTTCGACCGACCGGGCCAGGACCTGGACGCAAGTGTCCACAAGGTCAGAGATCGACAACCAACTAGACAGCGTCTGGACTCCGGAAGGAAATGCGTGGTTTATGGCCGGGTACAAAGACAGGATGGTATCATACTGTGTGGGCTACAAGAACGGGAAACGGCAGGATTTCATCAAGGTCATCAGGCCTAAGCTGAGATTAGGAGATTCGTGAAAGTATCTCAAGATATAAACTTCTCCGTTGTGTTTCTGATTGGTGAAACACAACGGAGAGGTTTCTATATGGTTATCTTGGACTTCTTATGACTTGGAGGGCGCTCCGGTGATTATTGGCGTGATGGTTTTCTTTTCTGGACAATGAGAGCTTCATCTGTACCTATCCGGCGACTGACTCGGATTTTTACTTTCCTATCTTTATTGGATCGGTTCTCGTCCAGAGAAATACATATATGATATGGGTCTGAGGCATCAAGAGCCATCTTGAACCATTCGCATTCTATGTATTTAATTGATCCATCCCTATACTCTTTCAAATTTGCATTGTTGTTGCTGTGGTCTACATCTGACTCGGAATAGTCATACAGCATCGTAAGGATTTTTTCATCGGCGTTGATAATGACATCTTGTGCTTGGTAATCCACCTCTATGAGATGTCTATCCAGTTTTATTGGATCCTCTATGTCGCAGGAAGCGCACATGATGCAGAGGACGATAGAGTAAAAGAACTTTTTCATATGGGTGGGAATTATATTTTAGTATGTGTAGTTGATGCTTCCGTAGGATGCCCCGGATGGTACATCGTATGTGATTAACCTGAAGTGCCAGCGGTATGAGTATCTTTCAGAAGTGTTGTCTAATGATGGATTGTCATATCCTTCAGCCTTGGAAGGATTGAGACAAGTCGTGGAGAAGTAGCCATTGGCCTTACCTCCCCATCCAAAGTTGAAATGAAGGAGATAGTTGTAAGAATCCGTGGAAGAATACTTCGCCCCGTCTATCACCCACGAGTGTCCTTTCCAGAACTTCCTTGGAAGGGCGGAGATGAACACGGGCTTGTTGTTCGCCAGCATGTCGCTTGTGGCCTCTTTCATTGAATAGGTAAACTCTGATGCGCTGTGCTTCACCACATTGGCGTAGTTGAAATCCTGCATCCTTCTTTTGATTTGTTCAGGTGTGATGAGTGTGAAAGATGCCTCTGCTATCTTATTGACGAAATAGTAAATGCTGCCCATCAATCTTGCGACATCATCTTTGCCTTTATCAGACAACCAATCGGCAAAAGGGGCTGATTTCATTCCGCTCCAGTCCAAAGTGTCACCGTTTACAATAAGATTATTCGGATATTCATTATGTGTGACAATCATCGCCATTGCCGTTGTAGAACAGCCGGTAAGTGCAGACTTTTGTTCTCCTGCAATATTCCTACGGCTGCAGTATTTGTTAAATAGTGATCCCTGTCCCCATGTGGTATTCAACAACGGCATTTTGGTCGTGAATCTTGTAACACCTGCGGATAACTCAACACCCTCAGGTGGCATTCCACCATAATCATGGTCTTTGTCATCATTTTCTTCCTCAACGCCGTTGCGGATGCATTCGGAGATAAGCCGCGCTTCTGAATCGGATGAAGAATAAAAGTCGTCATCCTCCTTGCAATAATAGCCGATAGTGTCAATCGGGTAGTCATCCTGATCGATGTCTTCAAGAGGTTCGTCGTCCGTGCTGAAGATGACGGTCAGGTCATCCTCGATCCGCCCGCTCTCCGTGACGGCGACAATGTCGGCGACAGAGGAGTTGGCGCCGAGGACGGCGAACCCTTCCCCATCCTCGAAGTTCACCAGATACGCGCTGGGGAGGTTGTCTCCTGTTTCGCTGGCCGCCTTTGTCGCGATGTGGTCATCGCCTCCGAAATAGGTAGATACGGAAGCGATTTTTCGGGGAGAGCCGGATCTTGTCGGCGGCATGTACTTATCACTCGATTTGAGAAACTCTGACAATAAGGCCATAGCGTCTTCCATAGGAATCAACCGCTTTTCTGCGGTCGGCTCCGGCAACGGAGCCATTGAGTCGGAATCGTTACCTGTCCGGCATGAGAAAGCAAACAAAGAGAGTAACGCGATCCATAAAAGAGGTTTTACACGTTGCGTCATGATTACCGGTTTTATTATTGTTGGTGCTAATATACAAAACGTTTTTGTATATTAGCATATTATCATGGAAATAGTTGTGTTAAAATAATATAAAACGTTGATATTTTTTTATGATCCTCAATCTGTTTCCGGTCTTGCCCCAAGGCATATTCAGAAAGGGAACTGATATGGCGCTTGAAATTTGCACTTATGTAAATAGTTGTCTTGGGGTTATCTGTCAATAATCTGCAATATTCGGCAACTGGTCTGAACTTGGTTATCTTTTCAAAGGGCATATGTATTCCCTTTTTTGCAAAATGGCGGCATACGATCATGCTTCTACGCCATTATGTGGTATGGTTGTATGCCGACTATGTATCCGGAGACCATAGGCGGCACATTCAGGGGCTTCTCATCGTACTCAGTGCGGGCTTGCGTGCCGCCATATTCACAAAATACTTGTGTTGTGAATTGTATATAATCGTTCGGCGACTGCTTGCATACCATGTTGGTCAACTGGCTATATCGTTACCTTTGTTTTTCTGTCGGTTAAGAATGGAATAATAAAAAGAATATGGTATTCAGATCCGGTTTGACGGAATACCACAAAAGGAGAAGCCACCGCGGCTATTCACTCGTATACGTAGGCTGCGGTGGCTTCTTCTTTTGTGTGGGACCCTTTCGTTATAATTTCCGGATGACATTCAGGCCGTCGCGGATGGGGAGGAGGACGGACTCGACACGTGGGTCGGAGACGACGAGGTCGTTGAAGGCGATGATGCCTTGGGTCTGTTTGTCTTTAGGGACAGGATCCTGCCAGAGTTTGCCGTCCCAAAGGACATCATCGGCGAGAATGAGGCCACCGGGCTTAACCAGATCAAAGACCAAATTGTAGTAGGTGACATATTCCCGCTTGTTGGCGTCCATGTAGACCAGATCGTAAGGGCCTTTCAGCGAGGATAGCGTCTTGCAGGCATCCCCGATGTGGAGGGTGATTTTGTCAGACACTCCGGCTCTGGCCCAGCCCTCTCGCATCAGATCCTCCAGTTCGTCATTGATCTCCAGTGTGTCAATGTGCCCGTCTTCCGGAAGTCCGTAGGCCATGCAGGTCGCTGAATATCCGGTGAACGCGCCGATCTCAAGGATGCGCGTTGTCTGCGAAATCTCCACAAGCATGGTCAGCAGCCTCCCTTGAACCGCCCCCGAAAGCATCCGAGGGTAGTTCGTGTGGATGTTCGTCTGTTTCTCAATCCAGTCCAAAGCCTCGCTCTGACGCGAAGAGTGTTCTCTAAGATATCTGTCTGCCGGAGATTCCATTTGTTACTTGAATGCTATTATTTTCTAAACCAGAATTTTCAAATTTGTTCCTTAACAGTTATGATTTGGAGAATCCTTCCTGAATCGTTCCACGATTTTACTTACTCTTTCCAATCTCTGCCCGGATCCATATACAATGCAAAACCGTTGAGCACAGGACAGGCGAACGCACCGGTGATTTTGAGGCGGATTTTGGAGGTGGTGGTCTCGGCTATCGGGATGATTCTCTTGTGGCCGATGGTGGTCTCGGAGGCGATTTCCGTCCATTGGCCATCGCTGCCTAACGCCTCGACGGTGAAAGACTTGACCCTTTGGCCTAAAGGAATATATTCCTGAATCTGAATCAGGTTGAAAGTCTTTTCTTCATTGAGGTTGATGACTATCGAGGCTTCCGTGACATCGTCCGAAGCGGCCCAGAAGGAGTCATATTCGTCATTCAGAATGTTTTGCGCCTTGAAAGTGCGGCCTCTGACGGCGGTCGCCTTCGCTTTCGCGCCTTCGGCGAGATTGTCTTTGAATATCCTGTCGAGGGCGGCGCGGAACTCCATCAGTCTGGCGGAGTCTGCTGCGTTGATGCGTCCGGTGGTGTCAGGCGGAACGTTCAGCAGAAGCAGAGAGTTGCGCCCGACGCTTTCGTAATAGATTCTGAGAAGTTCATTTACGGATTTCACCTTGTCGTTCTCGCTTTCCCTCCAGAACCAACCCGGACGGATGGAAACATCGGTCTCGGCGGGAATCCAACAGGCTCCGAGTGCGTTGCCGCAGTTCAGGGTGTCACGACTTGGCGCATCGGATCCGGGACCGAAACCTTCGGCATCAAGCCTGCCCCAGCAAGTCCTTCCGGCGGAGCCACGCTCGTTGCCCACCCAACGGCAGTCAGGACCGATGTCGCTGAATATGACCGCGTTCGGCTGAAGCCTTCTTACCGTTCCGTTGAACAATGGCCAGTCGTATTCCTGTCGCTTTCCGTTCGGACCTTCGCCGTTGGCCCCGTCAAACCACTGCTCGAAGACCTCTCCATAACTGCTGAGAGCACTCTCCAATGTCTTTGCATAAATCTTATTGTATTCCGGGGTTCCGTAAGTCGGGTCGTTCCTGTCCCACGGAGAGATATAGACTCCGAATTTGAGACCGTATTTGGCGCAGGCCTCGGACAGTTCTTTGAGCACGTCACCCTTGCCGTCTTTCCAGGGACTTCCCGCCACCGTGTGCCCACAGACAGGATTCGGCCACAGACAGAAGCCATCGTGATGTTTTCCGGTGATGATGATTCCCTTGAATCCTGCGGCCTTGGCAATTTCTGTCCATTGATCGCAGTCAAGATCGGTCGGATTGAATACATCCTCCGTCTCGGTGCCGAGTCCCCACTCCCTTCCTGTGAAGGTGTTCGGCCCGAAGTGAGCGAACATATTCATTTCCATCTTCTGCCATTCGAGTTGCTGAGCTGTAGGTGTCGGCCCGAAAGGTTCAGGAGGTAGTGATGTCCCTTTTTCACAAGATGTCACAATAGCGGCAAATGCTGCCAAGACTAGAGTCAAACGATTCATATTCGGTGATATTCGAGATTTACAGGAAAATCAGGGAAGAGGTGCTTTCTGGGTTGAATATCCTCACGGCGGCGTTCCTTATGCCTTCGGAGGTCACAGCCTCGATCGCCTCGACGTTCTGCCTGTCGGTGAATATGGTTCCTAAGGACATAAGGCTCTTTCCCATCGAGAGGCACTGCGCCTCGCCGTTGTCCGAACTGATGGCGAGCTGGCCGAGGATCTGCTTTTTCGCGGCCTTGAGCCTGACGGAGGAATATTCCTCGTCCTGCATCTTCCGGATCACTTTCCAGATCGCCTCCAGACATCTCTCCAAGTTGCTCCTTTCGCACCCGAGGCTGATTGTCATGATGCCGGATTCGGTGTATTGCGAATATGATGACTCAATGCCGTAAACCCATCCGTTTTTTTCTCTCAAGAGGCTGTTCAACAAGGAATTGGATGCAGGTCCTCCGATGATGTTGCTCATCAGTATGGCCGCGAATCGTTCCTCGGTGTCATCAAGGGAAGGCGCGAAGTTGCCGATGACAGCGTTGACCTCGTGGTTCCTTTTCTCTACCATCTTGTTGAAGGCCGGTTTTGAGGGAATCGGGATGGCCATGCGATCACTGGCGGTCCCCGTTTTTTCTTTGAACACTTTTCCGGCCAGTCTGAGTACATTCTCCTCCAGTTTTTTCTCGTCTATGTCGGCGACCACCGCCAGGGCCATATTCGTTGGCAAAAAATGCTCTTCTGTGAACTGCCTCAGTTCTTTGCTTGTGATTTTCTTGACACTGGCCGCCGTCCCGAGTATCGAGCGCCCGAGAGGATGTCCCGCGAACAGGGCTTCCTCGAATTTGTCATAGACATCATCGGCCGGGGAGTCTTTGTAGGAGTTTATCTCATCGATCACCACGCCTTTTTCAACCGCCACCTCCTCTTCAGGAAACGTCGGGCAGGTCGCCAGTTCAAGGAGCAGCGCCGCCGCCTTGCCGAGATCTTCCTTCAGAACCGTGGAATGTATCACGATTTCCTCCTTGGTCGTGAATGCGTTGAGCTCGCCGCCCAGTTTGTCGAGGTAGCCGCTGATGACTCTGGCGCTTTTGTGTTCGGTGCCCTTGAACAGGGTGTGCTCTGTGAAATGGGCAATCCCGTTGTGGAAATCGCCCTCGTCCCTCGTCCCGCATTTGATTGTCAGTGAGCAATATCCCACTGCGTTGCCGCTTCTCTTGACCGCGTACCTCAACCCGCAGTCAGCCGTCCCTACGATCATTATTTCCTTAACGTTTTGATTGTCTTGATGTCGCTGGAGAGGAATCCCTTGCCGTTCTTGGCTGTTATCTTGTGCTTTTTGAAATAGTAAAGCTCGTGGTTGTCGGCACCGATGAGCATCTTGTAGCAGATAGATCCGTTGACGGGTTCTGACGGAGCCACGACATAACTTACCACAGCATTGAAAGTCCCCTCATTGAAAATCTCATCAACCTCGTCCTCGTCTTCCTTGATGAGGATGTCCTCGTCCAGAGAACGTTTGGTCTGCTCGTCAACCTGAGGCGCGAAATCCTCAGACCAGAAGAATATTCTTTTGATTCGCAGTTTCTTGGTGTCCTTGGCACCGAGGTTGGAATAGGCCTTCATCTCCGTGTCTGTGAGGCTGATTGTATGATCCTGAATGATTTTCAGGAATGCGGGCAGGAGCACGAACTCGCGTCCGGACGGATCTTCGGATGGCCTGAGCGGGAAGTTGACCACTTCGTACATGTCGTTGACGGATTCTCCCTCTCCTCCTTTGACAAGAGTCAGCATGTCGATGCCCGGTTCGGATTCCCTGCGAAACTGTCCTTTGACAACCATGAGGAAATAGAAGTCTGCGTTTGCCTTGAGACTTTGGAATTCATCATTCGTGCAGAACTCGTAAGGGGAGACCGTCCATGTCGCGGCCACGCTCTCCTTCAAGGCCTCATCCAGAAACTCATCACCTGTCAATACCACTTTTGTCGTCTTGGAGGTGAAATCCCTCAGTTTTTCCCTTCTTGTGGTAATCTGTACCTGACCGAAGACTTCGGTGGTGAGAAACAGCCCGATGATGGTCCAGGCCAGTATTTGAAAGAATTGTCTCATGTCTTGCAGTTGTTTGTTTTTCAGTTTGTTTATTCAATATCGCATCGGAAGCGAGGGCGTTTGCCGCCGTTGCCGCCGACAAAAAACTCCATACTTCATGCCGCACGACACAAATGTACGAAATATTGCGTAAATTTGCCTTACAAAACTTGGTGCGGACAACCACTCCCTAAGATTTGAACGCTGTTATGTCTGAATACATCGTATCGGCAAGAAAATATCGTCCTGACTCGTTCGAGTCCCTTATCGGCCAGGACAACATCGCCCAGACCTTGAAGAACTCGATCATCAGGGGCAAACTGGCGCATGCCTACCTGTTCTGCGGACCGCGCGGAGTGGGGAAGACGACCACGGCCAGGATATTCGCGAAGGCCATCAACTGTTCCAATCCTTCTCCGGACATGGAGCCTTGCGGCGAGTGCGAGTCGTGCCGGTCGTTCCAGGAAGGACGGTCTTATTGTATTCATGAGTTGGATGCCGCGTCCAACAACGGAGTGGATGACATCAAGAACCTGATGGATCAGGTGCAGATTCCGCCGCAGGTGGGCAAGTACAGCGTGTACATCATCGA